>CBDTWQ010000057.1:0-9126 GCA_965364115.1 uncultured Gammaproteobacteria bacterium
GGCACCACTCGCGATACGATTTCGGTGCCATGCGAGCGCCGGGGTAAACCGTATTTGTTAATAGACACGGCTGGAGTTCGTCGCCGTGGCAAGGTTCACCAGACCGTAGAGAAATTCAGCGTAATCAAAGCATTGGCGGCAATCGAGGGTTGCCAGGTGGTGATTGTTGTAATTGATGCGCGTGAAGGGTTGACCGATCAAGACTTGACCCTGCTGGGCTATGCGCTCAATGCCGGCCGTGCTCTTGTGATCGCGATCAATAAATGGGATGGGCTCGATCCACAACAACGTGATGATAATAAAAGCACTTTGGAACGGAAGTTGACGTTTGCGTCCTTCGCTCGCCAGCATTTTATTTCGGCCAAGCATGGCACCGGCGTTGGTGAATTGATGTCGTCTGTCGATCTAGCCTATGCTTCGGCGTTTAAGGACTTCAATACTCGATTGTTGACCGATTTGCTGGAAGAGGCCGTTTTTAAACACAATCCGCCGATGCGTCATGGGCGACGAATCAAATTACGATATGCACACCAGGGTGGGCGAAATCCACCAGTTGTGGTGGTTCATGGTAACCAGACTCAGTATCTTCCTGAATCGTACATACGCTATTTGACCGGATTCTTCATTGCTAAGTTGAAGCTCAAAGGCACTCCGTTGCGACTGGAATTGAAATCAGGGAAAAATCCTTACGCGGAAAAAACCTCTACGCGGAAAAACCCCAACACGGAAAAAAACTCTAAAAAGAGAACAAAAACCGGAAAATAAACCTAATACCTACTCTTTTAGACTTAATTCGGCTGAAAAGTTATCGTTTTGGGCATAGAATCGGGCTCATGGGATTACAAAGAATCTTAGTCGCTAACGCCAAAGGTGGATGCGGCAAGACTACGATTGCAACCAATGTCGCCTCTCACTACGCGGGCCAGGGTAAAGCGGTTCGGTTGTTCGACTATGATGCACAAGGTTCGGCCTTGGCGTGGTTAGATCAGCGAAGTAGCGAAGCGAATTCGATCTTAGGCGTTAATGCCTCGAAAAATGCGGATCACCGCTTGACCCGCGCATGGAAAATGCGAACTCCGCCCGATACGGATGTGGTGGTGATTGATACGCCTGCCGGCATTGATTTCGCTGAGTTAGCGCTGTTATTCCAACCCAACGATTCAATTTTAATTCCCGTGTTACCCTCACCGATCGACATTCACGCCACGGCACATTTTATTAAAGCTTTGCTAACCACCGGCCGTGCTCGACAGAAAATGATTAGGCTGGCAGTGATTGCCAATCGAGTCCGCAAAAACACCAAAATGTATCATTCCTTGGAGCGATTTCTGTTTGGTTTAGATATTCCGTTTGTTGCCAGTTTGCGAGACACCCAGTCTTATGCCAAAGCAATTGAAGAGGGTGTGGGTGTGTCGGAGCTTGGTTCGGTGCAACGAAAATTAGATAAAGAGCAATGGGCCCCCATTTTTCGATGGCTAGACACGCCACTAGAAATAGAGGAACTAGCGCCCGTAAGCGAGATGTTTGAACTGCGGGAAAGTGAAAAAAGTCCTGCCTGATAATGTCCCGCTCGACGCGGTGCTGCAACCTAAACGATTAGGTTAACTATTCCCATAATTCAATTTTTACAGCGCGATGAATTTAAACCCTGTGTTACTATTGCCTCTCCCACTAGCTCTCTATTTTGTGCCATGAAATTATTCCGTTTATTGTTCTTAGCCTTCGTTTTTGGTTTGTCTTCCGTCGCCAGTGCAAACGATTTCGAAATCGCGCTTGGCTCAAAAGCCGCGCAGTTCAAATTTCGCTCTGATTCGAGCTTAATCGGATGGGGTGGAGCCGAACTTGGAGTGGACTACTTTTATAATGAGGAGGACGACCATGCTTTGACGGTTAGTCTGTTGCAGGTGCGTCAGGCAACAGCCGAAAATCCGCTGACTTTTGGCGTCGGCATCAAAGCCTATCTCGCAAATCTTGATGGCGTCGACGATGCTATTACGGCACTCGCTGCGGGTGGTGAGGTTAGATATACGATTCCAGGCCCAATGCCGATGGGGCTCTTTTTTAATCTTAGCTATGCGCCGAATATCACCAGTTTTTCGGGTGCTGACGGAGTCTTGGATTACCTGTTTCGGTTTCAGATTGAACTGTTACCCCAAACCGTTGCTTTTGTCGGGGTGCGTCATCTTGAAATCGATCACGAAAACGACAGCAGTTACGAGCTCGAAGATAATCAAATTCATTTAGGTGTTCGGCTTACTTTTTAGAACGGTTCTATTAATTCTCGATTAGGCTTTTCGCTTCTGGTTCGATAAACAAAGCGGGATCAATCCATGTCCCGTTCAAGCCTAAACTCCAGTGTAAATGCGGCCCAGTCACTCGACCAGTGGCACCCACTTTGCCAATCACTTGACCTTTGCTGACATGCTCGCCGAGTTCAACATCGATTTCGCTGAGGTGGGCAAACAGCGAGATCATGCCTTGTCCGTGGTCGAGATAGATCAGGTTGCCGCTAAAGAAAAAGTCGCCTAGTTCAATTACCCTGCCGCCGCTCGGTGCGATAATGGGAGTTCCATTGTCCGCAGCGATATCCATCCCGCTGTGCGGTCGGCGGGGTTGACCGTTGAATACTCGCCGGCGTCCAAAACTGCCGGTGTTAATGCCTTTCAGGGGAAGCATAAAGTCGACATCAACAGATGATTGACTGTAATGATTGCTAGCTTTCCTTTTGCGCGCTTTCTCTGCCAGAATTCGAGTCATATCGCTGGCATAGGGGTTTACCTTTCGCTTGTTTTCGATCGTGATATTCTGCGTGGTGTATTGCTTATCTTTGAGTAGAAAATATTTTTTCTGGATCGAAGATCCGCCGCTATTTTTGATCTGATACTCACCGGGTTTGAGATTTAAGGAGAGTCCGATAATCGCTTTTTTAATCCCTCCGATCTCGGTTATCAGCACGGGTTTGCTGCGAAACTGGTAACTGTTCTCGTCGCTTGAGTCTAATTCGATGATCGCCACGCCGCCGGGCACCAATGCCTGTCGGGGTGCGGCTGAAAGCGGTAATATCACGATTGTGAGCAGGCTGATCAGTAAGGTGCGCACAGTATTTTCCAGTTTGGCAATAGTTCTCGAAGTATGCGAAATTCTAGCGCTGGGTCAAGGCCTGAGATGGGTTCTACATCGGCCAAAAAACAGTGAGTGGAAACGGCAAAGAAATGGTCAAAGAAATAGGCAAGGAAATAGTCAAAAAATTATCAAAGAAATATTGGGAGGTAGCCACATTTGATACAACTCGACCTAGGAAATGTAGATCATAGCCTGCTGGTGTTCGGCGGACCCTATAGCAATCTGTTGGCGACTCAGGCAATGCGTTGTCGCGCCGAGGCGTTGGAAATTCCACCCAGCCGAGTTATTTGCAGTGGAGATTTGGTCGCTTACTGTGCAGAGCCAGCTGAAACCGTCGATCTAATCAGAGAGTGGGGGATTCACGTGGTTAAAGGCAACTGTGAAGAGTCTTTGGCTATGGACCAATCTGACTGTGGCTGTGGATTTGATCCCGACAGTTATTGTTCAGTGCTGGCGATGACCTGGTATCAGTATGCGAACCTGCGTATCAGCCGTGAGCAGCGTCTCTGGATGCACCAGCTGCCCGACTCGATCCAATTCGAGATGGCTGATACTCGGGTTTGTGCTGTGCACGGTAACCACAGCCATATTAGTGAATTCGTTTTTGCCTCCAGCGACCCCAAAACAAAATCAGCTCAACTGCAGAGCGCCTCAGCAGAGGTGATGATTGGTGGACATTCGGGCATTCCATTTGGTCAGCGAATCGCTGGCGGCTTGTGGTTGAACGCTGGCGTTATCGGGATGCCTGCCAATGACCGCGCTACTGATGGTTGGTATATGTTGATCGAAGTCGAATCAACTGGCTTAGCGATCAGCTGGCATCAACTTGAATATGATTATCAAACCAGCGCCAACACCACGCGTCTGGCAGGCATGACCGAATATGGGCAGGCGTTGATCGATGGAATCTGGCCAAGCATGGATGTTTTGCCTGAAGAAGAGCGGCAACAAGCGGGTCAAAAATTGAATCTGAAGCCGTTGCTCTATGAGCCGACTCGATGATCTTGAACGCTTCTATAGAAAGCGAATTGGCGCCAATGACTTGCTTCGAGTAAATGGCTCACGAGTAAATAACTTACGAGTGAATGGCTTCGAGTATATTGGCGTGAGCGATTCCCGGCGGGTTGGGTCTTGAATGCGCGCAGCTCGCACTGCTTGCTAGCTTTTAGCGTTCTTAAACTGTTCGACCCAGAGTAAAGTGCTGCCCGCCACTGCCACGGGGATGACGAAGAAGTTGACGACTGGAATGCTGGTCATCACCATCACACTTCCGCCAAAACCAAGCGCTAAGCCACGTCGTTTTGCCAAACGCCGCTTTTGTTCGGCAAACACCAGGTCGTGGTTGCCCATTGGGTAGTCGAGATATTCCAGCGAGATCAACCATGATCCAAACACCAGCCAGAGCAAAGGCGAAATTAGATTGATGATTGGAATTAAACTGACCAAAAATAAACCGAGCGCCCAAATCATAATATAAAACAGCTTACGAATTTGAGAACCCACGGCATCGATCGCCATTCGAGCAAACGAGACGTCGGAAGCGACCGGCTCTCCAGTTAAGAGTTCTTCAATTTTCTCTGACATTAAGGCGTTAAATGGCGCTGAAACGATGTTTGCAATTGGGGTGAAGGCGAAAAATACGGTGACCACGGCCAGCCCACCTACGAAGAGCCAAATCAACCATTCGAGAAAATCGAGGAAACCCGGAACGTAAGACATTAGCCAAACGACGAAAGGCTGAAAGAAACTATAGCCGTACCACAGCAGTGCGCCGAACAGCAGCAGGTTGATCAGCAGCGGTAACACCACATAAATGCGAATCTCAGGTTTGCCAAGCAAACGGAACCCTCGTGCTAAGGTTCGGATCCCAGTAGAGACGTCAGCGAACATCTAGGTCAAAAGCGAGTTGTGATTAGCCATCGAATCGCCCCTTTAGGCCAGTTCGACCAGTGGAGGGGCCACCCAGTTTTCAGCGCGGTGCTCAACCACCACTCGAGTGTAGACACCGCCTCGAACGTTAAATTCAGCATTAATCCGCATAAAACGTGGTGAGATTGAGCCAGCCAAATCGGTCAATATTTTATTGGTAACCGCCTCATGAAAGGCGCCTTGGTCGCGATAGGACCAGAAATAGAGTTTTAGCGACTTCAGTTCAAGGCAAAGTGCATCAGGTACGTAGGAAATTTCGATGTCGGCAAAGTCCGGCTGTCCGGTCAGCGGGCACAGGCAGGTGAATTCTGGGGTGTCGATGTGAATCGTGTAGTCGCGTTCTGGACTTGGGTTTTTGAAAGTATCGACGGTGGTGGATGGTTTGGTACTCATAGATGGCCTTACGACTGTGCGTGTTGGATTATCCGGATTTTCGGCGCGCCATTATATATTGGTGTTTGCAATAGGCAATAATTTACTGCTCGCGACGCTTGCCGCGATTTGCAAATGATATAAACTGAGCGCGAAATTTCAGCCCGGAAACAATCCTTCCTGATGCGCCTTAGCCAGATAAAAATTGCCGGCTTTAAATCCTTTGTTGATCCAGCCAAAATCCTCTTCCCGGCCAATATAACCGCTGTGGTTGGGCCCAACGGCTGTGGCAAATCGAATATTATCGATGCCGTGCGCTGGGTAATGGGGGAGTCATCGGCGAAAAACCTGCGAGGTGAATCGATGGAGGACGTTATCTTCAGCGGTTCCGCCGATCGCAAACCGATAGGCCAAGCATCGGTAGAACTAGTGTTTGATAACTCTGCCGGTCGAGTTCAAGGGGAATACGCTAAATATAATGAGATTTCGGTCAAACGCGTTGCAACCCGAGCGGGTCAATCCAAGTACTTTTTAAACAACAGCCACTGTCGAAGGCGTGACATTGCCGATGTTTTTCTCGGAACCGGCTTGGGTCCCAGAAGCTACTCGATTATCGAGCAGGGTATGGTCAGCCGTATTATTGATGCCAAACCTGAGGACTTAAGGGTCTATCTGGAAGAGGCTGCTGGCATCTCGAAATATAAGGAGCGTCGTCGGGAAACCGAAACTCGAATTCGTCATACACGCGAAAATTTGGATCGCTTGGTTGACTTGATCGAGGAAATCAACAAGCAGCTGTCACGTCTCGATCGGCAATCTAAAACTGCAGAAAAGTTTAAATCTTTGAAGCAGGCGCAGCGCCGACTTCATGCCGAGAGCCTGCTATTGCAGCAAGCCGGTTTTGGTCGCCAAATTGAGCTTCAAAATCAATCACTCGGTAAAGTCGAAACCAGCATGCAAGAAAACACCGCTGGGTTGCGCGAGACTGAACGCAAGATTGAGGAAAACCATTCGCAACTGACGGCGGCGCGAGACCGACATAACGAATTTCAATCGCAGTATTATCGACTCGGCTCGGACATTTCGTCAAAGGAGCAGGCGATTGAGCACCAAAACAGCTTGCGTGAGCGCAGCAGCCAAGAGCTCCTTGGAATTCAAAATACGCTGCGGGAGTCAAGTCAGACGCTCGAGCAGGATCGGACTCGTTTGCAGCAGCTGGAAGGCCAGATTGTCGATTTGAAACCTGAGTTCGAAACCAACCAGAGTCTCTCGCAACAACAGCAATCAGTTCTGTCGGAAGCAGAATCGGCGATGCATCTGTGGCAAGACCTATGGGACAACTTTCGTCGTGATTACCATCAAGTGCATGAATTAGCGCAAATCGAAAATCGCGGGATTGAACATATTGAACGACAGATCTCGCAGAGCGACCAACAGCGCCAACGTCTTCAACAAGAATTAAGCGGCCTTGAGTCCAGCGACTTTAACGATCAGATCGCGCAGTTAGAAAATGCGGTTGAAGAGAAAGTTCAGGAGCATGCGGCCACTTTGGCTCTCGCCGAAGGCGGTGCGGGCGAAATTCAACAGTTACGCGAGCTTAGCGAAAATCAATTTAATGAGTTAAGTGGTCAGCAAAATGAGTTGCAAACCTTACGCGGCCGTTTGAGTTCACTTGAAGCCTTGCAGCGGCATGTGCTTGCTGAGAGTAGCGATGAGGTGAAAGCATGGCTGAATGAAAATAAAGTTGATTCGCGACGTCGTTTAACCGATTTGCTGAAGGTCAGCGACGGCAACGAGAAGGCGGTTGAAGTCGTATTGGCGCCTTTTCTAAGCGCCTATTGTGTCGAAACAGGCGGCGCTTTGCCGGCACAACTGATTCCGGATCATCATGTGGCGTTGTTCGATGGAACAGCAGCGATAGCCACCTCAACCGACCGCGACTGGTCGAGACTGGTCGACTATGTTGATTGTGAAATTGATTTATCGGGTTTGTTGAACAACGTTTTTCTTTGTTCTGACGATCATCAGTTGAGCGCGATGCGCCAGCAGTTGAACTCAGGCGAGTCGGTCGTCACGAAGCAGGGCGTTTGGGCGGGCCGCAATTGGGTGATTCAATTGGGAGAAGAGGATCAGCAAAGCGGAATGCTTGAGCGATCCAAGGAAATTGATCAAATTCAGGCGCAAATTGCTCGCCTCGCCGGGACCTCGATGTCGCTTCGATCTCGCTATGATGGTGACCGTGAGCGGTTGCAACAGCAGGAGCAAAAATGGGACCAAGATCAAAAAGATTTGGCTGAGCTGCAATGGCAACTATCTGATTTGCGTCAGCAACTGAGCCAACTGCAAAGCCGAAACGAGCAGGTGGTTAACCGACGCCAGCAATTACAAAAGGACCTCTCGGAGGTGGATGAGCGAAAGGCAGCGCAAGCGCTTGAGCTTGAATCGAATAGTGTCAAGCGGAACGAGTTTCTGCAGCAAATCGATGCCATCTCAAATCGCGAGGGCGAGTTGCAATCGCAAAAACTGGAACGCCAACAAAGCTTGGGTGATGCGCGTGCAGCGCTTGAGCAAGGGCAGACACTTGCGCATCAGTTGCAGATTCAGCTTCAAAGCTTGCAATCTGATGAGCGTGCGGCGCGAGCCAATATCGAGCGAATAGAACAACAGGCTGGTCAATTTGAACAGCGGATTAACGAGTTAGAGAGCGTCATCGCAAGCGCAGAGGAACCCATCCTTGGGTTGCAAGCCACACTGCAGGAATTGTTGCAAGCGCGAAGTCACAATGAACTGGAATTGAAGCAGGCGCAGCAGGCTCTGGGTGAGTTAGACAATTACCTGCGCGAACTCGAAGCCGAACGCAACCAGCATCAGCAGCTAATCGAGGAAGTCCGAAATCGATTGGAACAGCAGCGAATGCAGTTACAAGAGCTCAAGATCCATTCGAAGTCGATTTTGGAGCAGTTTGCGAAGACTGGATTTGAGAGTGTCCCGTTAGAACAAGAGATGGATAGCGACGCCGACCCGGACGAATGGGGAAAGCGCCTTGAAGCTATGGAGGCGCGCATCGAGCGACTTGGACCGATTAATTTAGCGGCGATCGAAGAACGCGCTGAACAGGCCGAGCGTAAAGAATATCTGGATGCACAGCACCAAGACCTAACTTCTGCATTAGAAACACTGGAAACCGCGATCCGAAAAATCGATCACGAAACCAAGGCGCGCTTCAAAGAAACCTTTGATCAAGTTAACGACCGTATGGGTGAGCGATTTCCCAAGTTGTTTGGCGGAGGTGAGGCCCAATTGCAAATGACTGAAAACGATTTGCTCAAGGCTGGGGTTCAAATCATGGCTAGACCGCCGGGTAAGCGAATCACCAATTTACAACTGTTGTCAGGCGGGGAGAAGGCGTTAACCGCAGTGGCCTTGATATTTGCTATCTTCGACTTGAATCCTTCCCCATTTTGCATGCTCGACGAGGTTGATGCGCCGCTGGATGACGCGAATGTGGGCCGTTTCAGTATGATGGTTAAAGAAATGTCAGAACAGGTTCAATTTATTATGATTACCCACAACAAGGTGACTATGGAGATCGCTGAAAGTCTCAATGGTGTTACCATGTACGAACCGGGTGTTTCGCGTTTAGTCTCGGTCGATGTGGGCGACGCGATCGAATTGGCTGGAGCTTAGAGTGGATACAGGTGT
>CBDTWQ010000058.1:0-9094 GCA_965364115.1 uncultured Gammaproteobacteria bacterium
CCGATGCGTTGTCGCTTGAGATGCCTTGAGACAAGTTCGATGGTTTCCCCGGCGCCAATTAGCAATGCGTGCAATGGTTCAAGGTTTCCAAAGATTTGTTTTGCTAAATTAACCGCAGCGAAAGCAACCGAAACCGGGTTGGCGCCAATTTCGGTGTCGGTTCGTACCCGCTTGGCTACACCGAAAGAGTGTTGAAACAGGCGGTCTAAGATCGAATTGACCGCATTACCATTGCGCGCAATGTCGTAGGAGTCTTTCAGTTGGCCTAAAATCTGTGGCTCGCCGAGTATCAAAGAGTCGAGGCCAGCAGCCACCCGGAACAAATGACGGACGACTTCATGATCAACATGTTGGTAGATATAAGGCAGCAGGCTATCATTGTTCAAACCGTGATAGGCCGAGAGCCATTTTGCGATAGCGTTGCTGTTGTTTAGCGAGGTGTCGCAATAGATTTCAGTACGATTGCAGGTTGATACAATGACCGATTCGTTGACCACGGGAATGTCTTGCAGTGCGTTAAGCGCTGCATTCATTTGCTCCGGCGCGAAGGCAATTTTTTCGCGAATATCGACCGGTGCGGTCTGATGATTGATGCCAAGTGACAATAAGGCCATGGTCGGGCGAGAGTTTTTTCTTGCGGGGATTTTCCGGCATTAACTGCTTAAATACAACAACTGCGGAACAAAGCAGGTTAAATACAATCCTATAGCGAGGTGCTAAACTAAA
Organism: uncultured Gammaproteobacteria bacterium; assembly: GCA_965364115.1. GTDB lineage: Bacteria > Pseudomonadota > Gammaproteobacteria. The sequence goes on from CBDTWQ010000058.1 coordinate 727, forward strand.
GATCATGGTCTATTTAAACTTTAATTCGTCTGCAAGCTTCGGCCGCTACCGCCGGGCGTTGATGGTTCTAGTGTTGATTTTGAATGGTTGCGCTATTTCTGCGCCGGGGTCTTCTTTGCTCGAATCGCATCAGGTTGAGATCAAACCATTATCGTCACGCTACGATCCGATCGCTGATGCCGCTTTAAATTTGATGGTCGCTGAGATTGCGCTCAACAGCGGCAATACTGAGTTAGCGGTGGATTATTATCTGCGGATTGCGAGAGTGCAGAAGAACCCGATTATCGCTGAACGCGCAGTGCGAGTAGCAGTATATGGACAGAATCTAGAAGCAGCGGTCGAGGCGGCACAACGTTGGATCGAACTTGACCCGGGTCGAATTGAGGCTCAGCAAGTGATTGCAACGATTTATATTCGCCAAAAAGAGGTCGACCGAGCAGCGGTTTACCTTGAGAAAATGATCGAGTCGAGTGAGCTTGATGATGCGCGTCTATTCCCTTCGCTGCTCGGTATATTGGCGCGAGAAAAAGATACCGAAGCGGTGCTCTCGGTCAGTAAACAAATCGCAACCAAATATATCGAGCGGGCCCACGCACAATACTTGCATGGCATGCTGTCAGCGCAACATCGTCGCGCCGAAGAAGCGATTCAATATCTTGACCGAAGCCTCGCAATTGCAGAAATTGACGGCGCTCACCCTGCCCGAGCTCGCCTGTTGCTTCAACTAGGGCGTTCCGCAGAAGCCTTGACCAGTCTCAAAAAAGCGCTAGAAGTTAACCCCGATGACAAGGCAATGCGCTTGACCTATGCCCGATTGCTGGTCGACACCAAAGCCTATGGCAAGGCGCGCGAACAATTTCAGATTCTCCATAAGGCCTCGCCCGAGGACGCCGAATTGCTTTATACCTTGGGTCTGTTGTCACTTGAATCTCAACGTCTGGACGACGCCGAAAAGTATATGATGATGTTAGTGCGGATGGATCAGCGCGAGGGTGAAGCGCAGTATTACCTGGGTCGTATTTTTGAGAGTAGAAAGCAATTTGAGAAGTCGATCGACTGGTATGGTGAGGTTCATTCGGGTGAATATAAATTTGATGCGAGATTACGCATTGCTGACCTTCTTGGTCTCTCCGGGCGCACCGAAGAAGCATTGGAACATTTGGAAGGGATGCTGAAAGGCAGTCAATCTGATGGATCGCTGATTCGCATCATTAGCGCCAAAGGTGAGCTGCTGCGGGTCGCTAGGCGATATCCAGAAGCGATGGAGGTTTTTAATGCCGGTTTAGATATTATCCCAGGCAATACAGATCTGCTTTTTGCGCGCGCGCTGGTGGCTGAGAGACTTGGGTTAATCGATCAGCTTGAAGCGGATATCGGCATTATTCTTAAAACCGAGCCGGATAATGCGCATGCACTGAACGCTCTTGGATTCACCCTTGCTGACCAAACCGAGCGCTTTGATGAGGCTTACGAGTATATAAAGCGTGCAATCGAAATTATGCCTGACGACCCCGCCATTATCGATAGTTGGGGTTGGGTGCATTACCGTCTAGGTGACTTTCCGAAAGCGATTACCTTATTGCGTAAGGCACTTTCCCGATATCAAGATTCCGAAATTTCCGCGCATCTGGGCGAAGTTTTGTGGGCTGCGGGCAATCGTGATGAAGCCCAAGAAGTGTGGCAAAAAGCACTGAAGAAAACACCCGATAACCCTGTTCTGCAGCGGGTAATGCAGCGGTTTATTCCCTGACTACATATTTCCCGATTACATATTTCCTCATTACAAAGGCACGCCTGAATTGTCTTTTGCCTAAAACTCTGATCATGGGTGTTGCTTTGATGGTTGTTGCGGGTTGCAGTCATCTAAATTTGACCGACGAGCAACGACAAGCGAACTGGCAAGCTCATCAGCAGGCCGTTTCAGTTTTAGAAAGCTGGGATATAGTGGGTCGAGCGGCGGTTGCGATGAAGGGCCGAGTTTACAATCTCGGCCTACAGTGGAGACAACGACCTGATTCAATGCAAATGTTGTTGCAGGCGCCATTTGGCCAAGGTGTGATTCGAATCGAAACCATCGCGAATGGTCAGTTTCAATTGAGGTTACCGAAGGGCCAAACTTTCGTTAACGATAGCCCTGAAGCGTTGCTCAACCAAGTGGTTGGTTGGTCAATTCCGCTCAGCGGGCTCAAATTCTGGATTCGAGGGTTGCCGCAAGCCGAATTCGATTATCAGCACCACCTGAACTCGAATGGTTTCCCTTCTATGATTCGACAGAATCAATGGCGGATCGACTATCAAAGCTATTTTGCTGATTTGCAGCCTGCGTTGCCGCGCCGAATCAAGTTAACCCACCAAGATCAAGATTTAGAGCTCAAGCTCGTGGTCGAACGTTGGCAGCGGGATAAGATCGAGGTCGACCCGAATACGCTGTTTCCCGAATTTGACTAGTTCGAAGGAGCTAGTCTTGGCGACCCTGAATGTTGCAACAAACAAGGGCTTACCCTCTGCCGATCTAAACGGTTGGATACGACTTATTTTGAAACATAACCGCTGCAAATCGAAGGCCTTTGCTTCATATTGGGCCAATAGACTCGGTATTGAACACAGATGAAAGACGTATTGCGATGGCAAGCCCCGGCTAAGATCAACTTGTTTCTGAACGTGATTGGGCGCCGCAATGATGGTTACCACCTGCTGCAAACAGTGTTCCAATTCATCGATCTCTGCGACCAGCTTCAATTTCATCTAACTTCTGATGGTGAAATTACGCGTTTACCCGGAAATTCGCCCGTGCCTGCAAAGGACGATATCCTCATCGCGGCGGCAGCGCGGTTGCAAAAACATGGTCAGGTAAGCCAAGGGGTATCAATTGAGATCGATAAACGTATCCCTATTGGTGGTGGGCTCGGTGGTGGAAGTTCAAATGCGGCCACTTGTCTGCTGGCGCTTAATCAACTTTGGGGCCTTGATCTACCCCTGCGGACTTTGGCCGATATTGGATTGGAGCTTGGCGCTGACGTGCCGGTTTTCATCCACGGCGAAGCCGCTTGGGCGAGCGGAATTGGCGAACAACTAGAAGCACTTGAGCTTTACGAGCCATATATGCTGATTATCGACCCGGGCACGCCTGTTTCAACCGCACAAATTTTTGCCGATCGGGAATTGACACGTCAGAACGATCCGATCACAATACGCGCCTTTCTGCAAGGCTCGACAGACAATGTCTGCGAACCGGTGGTGCGCCGCCATTATCCGCAGGTAGCGCAGGCGCTTGATTGGTTGAATTTACACAGACCGGCACGAATGACAGGCACAGGCGCCTGTGTTTTCGCCACCGTCGATAGCATGAGCCAAGCAGAAGAGTTAAAATCACGGGTGCCGAAGCGGTGGACAGCTTTTGTTGTCAAAGCGATCAACCGCAATCCCGTGCATCGTCAGCTACAATTGACGAAATGAAATAATTATTGGGCCGTCGCCAAGTGGTAAGGCACCAGGTTTTGATCCTGGCATTCGTTGGTTCGATCCCAGCCGGCCCAGCCATATTATGTGGAATCAGTTTGGCTCGTTTTTGCGAGTAGAACTGGTTCCACGGAAACACTTTTATCAGCGAGCAAGCTAGATGGTTGGCAGTGTAGCCTCGAACGAGTTAATGGTTTTCACCGGTAATGCCAACCCTGAGCTGGCCCGTACGATTGTCCGACACTTGGATATTCCGCTCGGACTCGCCTCGGTAGGTACTTTCAGCGATGGTGAAACCGCGGTTGAAATCGGTGAAAATGTGCGCGGCAAGGACGTCTTTATCCTGCAGTCGACCTGCGTGCCAACCAACGATAATTTGATGGAATTGCTGGTGATGATCGACGCGATAACGCGGGCCTCATCAGACCGAATCACCGCGGTGATTCCCTATTTTGGTTACGCCCGCCAAGACCGACGAGTGCGCTCTCAGCGGGTGCCAATTACCGCCAAGGTGGTTGCTAACATGCTGAGCAGTGTTGGCGTCGATCGCGTTTTGACGATTGATTTGCATGCGGATCAGATTCAGGGCTTTTTTGAATGTCCGGTCGACAATGTCTATGCATCGCCGATTTTGATGGGTGATATCTGGAAACAGAAGTATCCCGACATGATCGTGGTCTCGCCAGATGTTGGTGGCGTGGTGCGAGCCAGAGCAATTGCCAAGCAGCTCGATGATGCCGAATTGGCGATTATCGACAAGCGGCGGCCACAGGCGAATCAGGCGCAGGTGATGAACATCATCGGTGCAGTCGAGGGCAAGACCTGCATTATCGTCGATGACATGGTCGACACCGCTGGCACTTTGTGCAAAGCCGCGGACGCGCTCAAAGATCATGGCGCTAAAGGTGTTTTCGCCTACTGCACCCATCCAGTGCTTTCGGGTAAAGCGATCGAGAATGTCGAGAACTCGCAGATGGATGAATTGGTGGTGACGGACACGATTCCGTTGTCTCAAGAAGCAATTGATTGCGGTCGAATCCGGCAAGTGTCGGTCGCCGGAATGCTGGCGGAAACCATTCGTCGCATTCACTTTGAAGAATCGGTTAGCTCATTATATATGGACTAACGATTGCCACGAGAGTGGCATCAAGCAAAGCGGGCCAGTATTGGATCGCTTTGCTGCTCGTTTAAGTCAAAAAGGCGTAAACGAGTTTTTATTAGTTTGAACTCCTGTCTGGTCGCAAGGCAGGTTTCCGTCGAAGGGCGGTTTTTTTTATTTGGAGTACAGCAATGTCAGAAATAATTGTATTGAATGCTGAACTACGTTCTGGATCAGGGAAGGGTGCGAGCCGCCGCCTGAGACATAAGGGCATGGTGCCAGCAATCGTTTATGGTGGAGAGCGCGATCCAGCTAAGATCAGCATTTTGCATAACGAGTTTATTCATCAGCTAGAAAATGAGTCAATTTACACTCAGGTCATCGAACTTCGTGTTGGTGAGAAGCGGCAGGAAGTTATTTTGCGCGACCTGCAGCGTCACCCATACAAGAACAGGCTTTTGCACGCCGATTTTTATCGGATCGACGAAAATAAGCCGCTCAAAGTCGTGGTCCCTGTGCAGGTGTTGAACGCTGACAACTGTGTCGGTGTCAAAATAGACGGTGGAATGATGACGCAACTGGTGACTGAAGTCGAAATCATCGCATTGCCGAAAGATCTACCTGAAAATCTCGAAATCGACGCTGAAAATCTGCATTTGGGCGAAATCTTGCATTTGACCGACATCAAAATGCCGAGCGGTGTTGAGATCGTGTCTTTGAGTCATCTGGAAAATGTCGAAGACATCGAGCATGACGACCACAATGTTGGCGTGTTGTCGGTGATCAAAACGCGGGCTGAAGAAGTGCCTGATGATGACGAGCCAGATGCTCCAGTTGAAGGTGGTGATACAGCGGACGATTCCAGCGAAGAAGACTAGTCTGGTGTGGCTGCTTTAACCGCAGATATACGTTTGTTAGTCGGCCTCGGTAATCCCGGGGCCGATTACGTTGATACGCGACACAATGCCGGCTTTTGGTTGATCGATTCGATTGCCGCTGAACTCGGTCAGAAGTTTCGCTTCGGAAAGCGGTTTAACGCCGACGAATGTAAGTTCAAGAACCAAGACAACGATTGTTATCTGCTAAAGCCCTTGACCTTCATGAATAACAGCGGGCAAGCGGTGGCTGCACTGGCCCGTTATTACAAAATCAGCGCTGGTCAAATACTGTTGATTCACGATGAGCTCGACCTGCCGCCCGGGACTAATCGAATTAAGCAAGGTGGGGGTCACGGTGGTCATAATGGTCTGCGTGATTGCATCGCTCATTTGCAAAGCAAAGAGTTTTTCCGAATTCGAATCGGCATTGGTCACCCGGGTGACGCCAATCGAGTGGTAAATTATGTTCTGCATAAACCTTCAAATACCGACCGCCTGGCGATTGACGCGGCCAATCAAGACACCGTTGCGGTGATGCCGCAATTATTTGCAGGGCGCATCGACAAGGCCATGCAGGCACTGCACACATAGACCATCTCCACTTGGGACCATCACCACTGGGGCCAATACAATTAGGTCATCACACATAGGACATCACCATGGGATTTAAATGCGGCATCGTTGGCCTGCCCAATGTGGGCAAATCAACCCTGTTCAACTCACTCACTAAAGCGGGCATCGCGGCGGAGAATTACCCGTTTTGTACGATAGATCCCAATGTAGGCATCGTCGAAGTCCCTGATCCGCGTTTGCGCCAATTGAGCGATATCGTTCAGCCTAAAAAGACAATTCCGACCAGCATGGAGTTTGTCGACATTGCCGGACTAGTTGCGGGAGCATCCAAAGGCGAGGGTCTCGGTAATCAATTTCTCGGGCACATTCGCGAAACCGATGCGATAGCGCAAGTCGTGCGCTGCTTCGAGGATAGCGAAATCATCCACGTCAACAACACGATTGATCCATTGGCCGATATCGAGACGATCAACACCGAACTAATGCTCGCTGACATGGAATCAGTCACCCGTCAAGCCGAACGTGGCGGTAAGCTGGCCAAGTCGAATGACAAGGATGCCAAAGCGCGTCATGAATTCATGCTCGCGGTGCAGGCGTATGTCGAGGCGGGTAACCCCGCGCGGACATTTGAACTCAGCGATCAGCAACGGCCTTGGATGAAGGAGCTGCATTTGATCAGCGCCAAGCCGGTACTCTATATTGCTAATGTTTCTGACGATGGTTTTGAGGACAACCCGCACCTTGATGCCGTTCGCCGTCACGCTGAAAGCGAGCAAGCGCAAGTGGTTGCGGTCTGCGCCTCGGTCGAAGCCGAGATCGCCGAACTCGACGCCGAAGAGGCCGCCGAGTTTTTAACCGAAATGGGGTTGATCGAGCCTGGTCTAGACCGAGTGATACATGCCGGTTACCAGTTGTTGAAGCTACAAACCTATTTTACGGCGGGACCGCAGGAAGTTCGCGCATGGACGATTCGAGCAGGCGACACGGCACCGCGTGCCGCCGGAAAAATCCACACTGATTTCGAGAAGGGCTTTATTCGCGCAGAAGTCATCGGTTTTGATGATTTCATCGCCGGAAAGGGCGAGCAAGGCGCCAAGGACGCCGGTAAATGGCGCTTAGAAGGCAAAGAGTACATCATGTGCGAAGGCGACGTAGTCCACTTCCGATTTAACGTCTAATTCTGCTGCCGCGTTCAATCGTAGCGCGCTCGATTTTAAAACAACCCTCCCGTTGCCGGGAGGCGATGTGCTGACACGGCACAGGCAGCATTCGCTTAATTTGCGTGTCGGTGGCGCTTGCTATTGCCAGTTCTCGTCTCTTTTTTGCTAAAGATATTGCGCTCGGAATCGATACGCGAGGGTTCGATTGCCTCGATACGATCGCCGACCTTGCGCAAGCCCATGTCTTTCAGCAGATAGTCGTCTAGACGCAGTAAGTGGCAAGTTTCCTGATGTCGCAAGACTACCCAACGATAATTAATCCACAACGAGACTGGCAGCAGAATCAAGCGCCGTAAATAATGCCATATCACCGGCAATAAACTATCGAACATCACTATTCCCTCCTGGGCGTTAGTGCCGTGGAACGGTTCTGCGGGATAGTGAGTGTTGGGTAGATATCGCCGCGGAGGAGGTTCACGGCGATAAAAAAACTTAATCGACCGTTGATTGCACCTTGGCAAATTTAATCACGGGTTTGAAATTCACAATAACCACAGACATACGCCAGCACAGAGTCACTGAGCGGGTCGCTGATCGTCGTATGAATGGTGTTTGCAAATGATTCATCAGTTGGTTTCGATTAACCTTATCTCGACACTAGCAGTCTGCGAGATGCCATACAACCCCCGTGCGCAGAAGAAATATTCAGAAATTAGTTAAACAATCATGAAACTAGTGCCTAAACCCACGATAGAAGCGCCCCGAGTGAAGGTGGCGAGTCACTATTTGGGTTTCTCCAGCTTGACAGTCAGCAAGCTTCAAGCGAAAATCGCGCGCTCTCAAAGGCTGGGCAACCCAGCTAGCATAAAATAGCATGGCTACGTAGCTCAGCTGGTTAGAGCACATCACTCATAATGATGGGGTCGGTAGTTCGAATCTACCCGTAGCCACCATTTTTTCAATGATTTGAATTTAACGTCTGTTCACCATTGGCTCTGATGTTTTGGAGATAGATGGTTTTTGACAGAGTGTTTGGCAGAGGTGAATAATCCAGGTTTCGTGTACAATGCGCCGCTGAAATCGACTCCGGAACCTCACTATGAGCCAACTCAAGCTCTCGACACAACTCATCAGCCAAATGCACGAGTTTTTAATTCAACACGATGAGAATGCGCGGGACCCAGGAGTGGCCTCGCAGT
>CBDTWQ010000059.1:0-9015 GCA_965364115.1 uncultured Gammaproteobacteria bacterium
ACAATGACGAGGTCTGCGGCAAGAACGTAGGCTGGCGCCATCATCAAAATGGATATCAAACTCATGAGGGTCACCCAACAAGGTTGCCATTCTATTTTCCGTGTCCGTTTATATTGCCCGATTAAACGCGTCAACTGCTGTTTGGAATAGCCAGTTAGCTTGAGTAGATAACGCCTAACGACACCTTTGTCTCGTTTTGAGAAAGTCATATAGCGAAACTTGACTGGGGTTTTGCGAATAAACTGGTAGCTTTCAGCTTTATCCCCAAGCACGCTGTAGACTATGATTTGATTGCTTTTGAGGAAGTTGTCGAGGGCTTCAATTGTGGTTAGCTTTTCTAAGTTCAAGATGGTTCTCATATTGGAGATCATGGACTAGATAGAGAAAACTTTCAGACTCATCTCATATTGGAAAAACACACTCCGTTCAGACTCTTTTCATATTAAAAAAGGATATCAGTGCCTGTAGCTATGAAAACACGGTACTATCGTGACTGATGGCTTGATTTTTTTGTTTATAATTTTTTTTAAATAATTTTGATAAACTCATTAAGTAACAAAGCAAGCTTGGTCTTCAGACAAAATTTCTATTCTTCAACGGCACAGCTGTGAACTAACATAGATGCCTCACTGTCAAGCAAAGCATCTGTAGTTGTTAAATCAATAAAATTTTTTGGGGGTGATATGAGAGATTTCTCATGGAGTGATTACGGTCCAAAAAATGGGCACCCTGTATTTGTGATGCATGGAGTTCCGGGATCAAGATTCGAGCATCCGCACGATCTGTCGGTCTGCGATGAGACTCACTCGCGACTCATCGTTGTGGAACGTCCTGGTTATGGTGCTTCAAAGTTCGACAATCAACGAACCCTCGCTGACATTTCAACTCAAGTAAGCTTGATAGCCGATGAACTAGAACTCGCGGATTTTTCTGTGCTTGGGTTTTCCGCGGGCGGGCCCTATGCATTGGCTTGCGCCGCCCAAATGCCTGAACGAGTCAAGAAGGTAGCACTCGTGGGCAGTCTTGCCCCGCTTGATCAACCCGGAAACCTCGAGGCGTTACCGGAAACAAACCAAGGTTTGTACCAACTCGCCGCCTCCGATTATCAAACGGCTGCAGTCAATATGGCCAAGCTGTTGGATGGTGTAGATGCTCTAGTAAATTTCTTTATTGCTTCTGCCAGTGATCCGGATAAATCACAATTTGCCGACAGCCAATTCTCGAAGATGTACCGTCAAAATTTGGCAACCGGTTTAACCGAAGGTTTCAACGGCACAGCCTATGACATGGGAGTGCTCGCCAGGCCTTGGGAGTTCAACCCTGCTGACCTAAAATCAGAAGTTCAACTGTGGCATGGGGAGCAAGATCTAGTAGTACCACTGAAGATGAGTCAGTATCTCCACAGTGAAATCCCAAACAGCTCGTTAACAACAATAGCTGGCGCTGGCCACTGGTTACTATTTTCTGCTTATCGAGAAATTTTAACTAAACTCATTCTATAATTCAGTCGTTGAGTAAGCAATGGATTCCAACGTAGACATCGATATCAGTGCATATAATTCACTGATCAGCAATATTTACGATGCTGCACTAGACATCGAACGGTGGCCTGCCTATATGGACAACATGTCTGATGCGCTAAATGCCAACTCTTGCATGCTCCGAGTGCAAAACATCAAAGATAACTCGGTCGACCTCTGGATCAATAATACAGTCAATCTGGAATTTCAACTGCTATATCAGCAGCACTACATTAAGATGGACCCGTTAGTGAAAGGTTTGATGAATTACCCTCTCGGTAAAATGACACAGGTCACCGAATTTCACGCATATCCAAATATCAAAAAAACAGAATTTTTCAATGACTATATTGTGCCACAAAGCATTGAGAATTTGAGTGGTGGCTTTCTATTCAACAATGGGCAACAGGTCGTCACACTAGGTGTTCATAGAACCGCAAATATGGGAGCTTACACTGAGACTGAAATGAGGCTCCTGCAAATGTTGGTGCCCCATATGCAAAGAGCAGTTGAAATCAACCGACGCATGTTCGAAATCAAAGACCTGTCAAATGCCATTGGTGACACGCTCGACCATTTGCCTACCGCATTAGTGTTGACCGATGCAAATGGCAAAGCATTGTTCATCAATCAACAGGCCAGAATCTTGTCAATCGACAGAGAGGGATTGTGCGTCAGAGCCAACCGCTTGGTAGCCGCATCAGGGCGCGACACACTAAAAATACGCAACCTGATCAATCATGCGACCCAAACTGAACCCAAACAGGGCGGTGGAATGTTGATTCAATCACCGAATAATTCAAAGTCGGTCAGCGTCGTGATTACACCTGTCGGCAAACATCATGAATTTAATCTGGGTGGTGACTGCAGTAGCGTCCGTGCAGCGGTGTTTGTTTCCAGTCTCGACCAAATGATTGACTATCCTCAAGAGATTCTTAGAAGCCTTTTCGGTCTGACACCCGCCGAAATAAAACTAGCCACGGCGTTGACCAGTGGTGAAGATTTGAATGAGATCTCAGACAAACTTCGGTTAAGCAAGAACACCCTGCGGAATCAATTGAAATCCTGTTTTCATAAAACTGGGGCTCACAGACAAACCGAGCTCGTTGCGTTGTTGCTTAAGGGAGTGCCTATTTTGGTGGACAAAGACTGACCTGTTCTTTTCCGCGTAAGTGCCATCGCTCCCGTCACCACCAAAATCAAAACGATGTCCAGAGGCTAAACGCGCTTTTAAGATCTAGGCAAACACTCGTTGCTCCGCACCAATACTTCAGGAAAATCGAGTTTTCAATCCCAATAAAAACGATAACTTTAGACCCTAGAATAATGCGGCCTGTCGTCGGTTCCCTCATCAAAGATGATCATGAAGATTGTCGCCTTCTGATCAACCTCTGATCAGAAGGCAATGCCGTTGACTGAAACGTTACGGAACAAGTGCATCGTCATAATAATTTTGCGCATCCGCTGCGTTGTCGAACCAATAGTCATCATAGTTTAGCGATTCGCAGTCGAACAATGCTTTATAAGAGTCTGCCCAACAGATCTTGTCAGCACCTACTTCACTATCAACAAGCATCTTCGCAATGTGGAAGTTTTTTTCTTCACCCGCCATATTCAATCGTATAATTCCATCAGCCAAAAGTATGTAGGTTCCAGTTTGCCCATCGTCACTTGTAACATTGAGACCATCGACATTAAAGTGGAGTTGATATAGTTCGCTTGAATTATCAGAATTATCTATGTAAACGCCATAAACACTAGTGCCAGCCGGGTCTGCAAAAGTAATCGGTGGTGCAAACCTATCACTAATCTCGGTCACTTCGGTGTAAGTTTCCAATACACCAAAATTAGTCACTTCCTTGATATACGTCATTGTCATGTCATTGCGGTTAAAGCTATAAGTCGATGTAAATGGCCGATTGCCCTCATCGACGCCTGTTATGATTTTGTTCAAATCGGCCAGGCGACAGACCGGGTAATCCACACAATTAAACGGTATGTCAAACTCAGGGTCGAAATCAGCAACCGTCAAATTCAAATCTTCTGCTGCTTGCAGCACACAGAAGTCCCAACTATCACTGCCACTCAACGTCATCTCGAACTCAGTAAAAGTATAGGTCCATCCGCCGGGCACACCAGGGCATCCAGAATAGGTGGTTGCACTGAAGGCCACTTTCTCGGTCATATCAATAGAGAGCAGACCCCGGCGCGTGAAATCCAGGTTGTCATCTGCTACAAACTCACCAACAACAGATTCGTCGACGGATAGCGTTAACTTATCGTCGGAGACCTGAGTTTGAAATCGCACCAAACCTTCAGTATTTTCTGACAAACCTACGCCCCTATTGTTATCAAAGATAAGAGATTCAATGGTCAGTTCGCCCGTATCAGATGCTCGGCTATAGGTTCCCCATTCCATACCCTTCTCATCTGCATCGTCTCCATCAGAAACTTGGGCCAGAATGTAGGTTAGGTCCTCAAAGAAGATGAGCGCTAACAAATCGTCCTCGATGACGTCATCGAAGGTCCAGGTTCCCGCGTGGCCATTAGAATCTGCTCGCTGGAAATCGAGGCTAAAGTCCTCCATAAAAGGAGATCCCTCCGCATGCCCTTCCTCGCTAGAAAAGGTCAGATTGTCTCCTGAAACGAAGCCTCTGGCTCTCGCTACCCCATTGGCGAAATCGGTAAATCCAGTGCCTCCATTGTTATCGAATATCAGCTCAAAGATCAGATCACCCGTATCAGGATTACGCCGGTATGCGCCCCATTCCATGCCAGACTCCGCAAAACCTTCATCAAAGGGTGCCACCTCATCTACTTCGAAGTGGAGATACGTGCCATCATCCATGAACACTAAAACCAACAGGTCATTATCTGTGCTTGTATTCACCCAAGTGCCTAGCAGTTCCGTATCGAGTGATTGGTTCGAACCGTCTGGGCTAAAGTTACTCAGAATTTGATTCAGAGCCGCCCCATTAAATACGGGAGGTTCACCCTCCACAACGTCGCTCTGGGTTTTTCCAATCGAATCTACGTCCCCTATGCGCACAAATACATCAAATACTGCTAGGAACCAATCAAAGTCAGAAGGTTGCTCGAACTCCAGTGGAAAATCGTCTTCCAGCGATTGAGGTAAAGTGAACAGAATCAAATTCGCAGATTTGACAATCTCTTGAGTCCAAGTCGATGTCGATTGGTCTAACTTTCGTATGTAATCAGCATCATTTGTTGCACCATGATCAAGAATATAATAGTTGGCTATCCCATCAGCTTCACCAACACCAACTACGAGCTCTGCCAAAAGCTCAGTATCATTATAAGAGACCACACTTACAGCTACTAGGCCAGAGCGATCCCTGGTGTCGTTGTCTACCCAAGCGGTTAGTGGAGTAACTTCGCTTAGTGAAGTTGCATAGACTTCAGTCGATTCGATATAGACTCCGTTACAACTTTCATTCAAAGCCAACCACCGATCAGTGCCGTTGCCGTCACACCAATCCTCTTTCTCGAGTGTGTATCCTGAGGTTAGATACTTGAATTCATAGCTAGTCACCAACAACGCACCTTCTGTAAACACCGCATTGGGGTTTTTAAGATAATCAACCCAAAAAATGTTCTCGAGATGATCGGCCATGGAATCCCCCTCGATATCTTTGGCGGTCGCACTAATGCGAAGTTCAGAAACATTTTCAAGATTACCATCAACACGCACACCTACGTCCATGCTGCCATCTTCATTTTCTGGAATCAGTACAATGACGTTCGAAAGTGGTTCCCAAGTGCCAAACGACGTCAGTTTATACTCGACATCATCTAGATCGCTTTCGGGTTCGAAAGTTGAAGACTCATAGCTATAAACAAGATCCTCAAAAATCAACTCTTCTGTATCAGCCGAGTAATAGTCTGCCCAATATTCAAACTCAGGCTGTTCACCATTATCGTAGCCCTCGATCGAACCTATACCTCCCGCATTGGCACTATCATCCAGCAAGTCGGCCACTGACATTGACATTTCGACCGACCCAACCGTGATCTGAATCGCCGCACTATCACTGGCATTGTTAACATCAGTGACGCTGAAAGCTATTGTTTCGACACCTTCGAATCCTGAATTAGGGGTGTAAGTAAGATTTGGTGCCACCCCTGCCAGTGTGCCATTTGTAGGATCATCAATCGCATACACAAGGTCATCACCATCGGCGTCGGACGCTTGCAGCGTGATGCTAACCTCCAAACCTAAGTCGGTTGACGCGTTAAAGTCTTCCGCGACGGGCGCGGTGTTGTCTTCAGCCACCGTGATCGAAAACGCCGGCAGAGAGACTGTCACTTCATTAGCCGTGACGCTAATGACGATATTACTCGAAGTAGTGCCACCATCTGACTCACCCGGAGTACCAGACAATTCACCATTAGCCACGTCAAAACTGGCCCAGGCTGGCTTGCCGCCAATGCTGAAACTTAATGCATCACCTTCCACATCTGCTGCCACTGGTTGAAAGAGATAGGCCACTCCTTCCGCTGCGCTCATGGACGCTTGACCCGTGATAATCGGGGCATCATCAACCGCCACGATATTGATTGAGATAGTCGCCACATTCGATAGGTTTTGATTGGAATCTGTGACCATGAATGTGAAGCTATCGCCACCGTTAAGGTTGGGAGCGGATGTGTAAACCCGATTCGAGTCAGTGCCACCGGTTAGCGTACCTTTCGTGGGACCACTCACAATCGTATAAGTCAGTGTGTCGCCATCGCCATCCACTGCTTGCAGTGTGATGTTTAGAGAAATATCTTCGTTGGTGCCAACACTGGCATCAGTCGCCACCGGTGTAGAACTAACTTCTGCCACTGCAATTGAAAAGGCTGCCAGTGAGGCAGTCAATTCATTAGCCGTGACGCTTATGATAATGTCACCGAAGGTAATGCCACCATCAGCTTCACTCGGAGTACCAGACAATTCACCATTAGCCACGTCAAAACTGGCCCAGGCTGGCTTGCCGCCAATGCTGAAACTTAATGCATCACCTTCCACATCTGCTGCCACTGGTTGAAAGAGGTAGGCCGCTCCTTCCGCTGCACTCGTGGGCGCTTGACCCGTGATAGTCGGGGCATCATCAACCGCGGTCACCGTGACTGTCACAGTCGCTGCTGATGACTTGGCCTGATTGCTGTCGGTTGCGGTGAAAGTAAAGCTGTCGGATCCACTAAAATCGGCCGTTGGCGTGTAAGTCAAGTCAGGCGCAGTGCCTGTCAATGCGCCATTGGCAGGGCCTTCAACCGCACTGAAGGTCAAAACACCTTCCAAATCATCGGTTGCGGTCAAAGTGATTTGCAAAGATGCATCCTCGTTGGTTGTTGCGGTGGAGTTACTGGTGACTGGGGCTAAGTTCAGTTTAATTGATGCATCATAAGGCGCCGCATCGACCTGATCGAAAACACCATCTGCATCAGAATCCCTGTCTTCCCGGTTGGGTATGCCGTCTTCGTCAATGTCTTCATTAACGGCAGCATTTTCAGTGTCGTCACTGAGGCCATCGTTATCATCATCGGGGTCAGCTACATCACCAACACCGTCATTATCTGCGTCTCGGTTTTCACTAGAATCTAACGGAAAACGATCCTGAACATCGGGCGTGCCGTCGCCATCATCATCCGGATCACAAGCATCGCCGATATCATTTTCACCCTCATTAGTGTTGGTCTGACTTGGGTTATAATTTGTTGGACAGTTATCTGTCGCATCCAAAACACCATCACTGTCGCCATCCAACTCGCCACCGGCAATAACACCTTCTGCTTCTTCATCCTCATCGAGGATACCGTTATTATTGTCGTCCGTGTCAGCTACATCACCGATGCCATCGCCGTCTGAATCGACTGATTCAGTCGCGTCTCTCGGAAAGGCGTCATTAGAATTTAAGACTAGATCACCATCGATGTCTGGATTCGTTTCAACTGGCTTGATTTCTCCTGCATCGATCGACTCCAGACTACCCACCGGAGTTACGGTTTCTGTAGTCAGCGCTTCGCTTGCGAGCACTGACTTGATGTCTGCGATGGTCATATTAGTGTTGGGTATGACTAAACTGGAAGGTTCTTGCTGCAATATGCTCAGCGCAGTGTCGCTGAATATGGCGGAACTAGCTCCTGCAACCATTCCATCGATCTCTCCATCCGCCAGATCTTTTGATAACTCACTGATGACCATTCCGATATCACCCGAAGATTGCTCATCCATCGCGAACACGATGGCAGAAACTGCCTCCACGGCACGCCGATAGGCAATCACTTCTGCTTGCTCTTCGGCAGAATCTGTCGCATCAGTCACCAACGGCGGTGCGGTAAATATGTCGATTTCATCCGACATACCAAAACCAAGCGTGTTCACCACGTCACCCGCGGCCGCTGCGAGTTTATCTTCAAAGCCTGTGATGCTGGTGGTTCCATCAACACTTGTCGCCGCAATTTGAACCGCTATCGTTGTTAAAGGTGTCGCATACAACGGCAGACCCGAAGTCAGCATTTCACTGGTTATCACTGTCGTTAGACTGGAGATAACAGGCGCTAGATTGGTGGAAATATCAACCGTGCCTCCTGCTCCCACAGGTAATTCATTGACGGTGAACTCCATAATGTACGGGGGATTAAGCGGGAATGGCAGGGCCATACCGGTGATTTCAGCTTTGCTATTCGTGCTCGCAGAGTTGACCAATTCACCCCTCAAGTCGGGCACCGAGCCATCAAAGGCATAAACCGAGACAACAGCATTAGCTAACGGCCCTTTGACTCCGCTGCCGCTGACGGATCGCGATGATGATTCGTTATCATTATTGCTTCCACCACCACCGCAAGCTGCAAGGCTCAATATAACAAAACAAAAAAACAACACGCGAAACGGCGTCGCCGCTTGATCAAAAAAATGACTTTTCATAAACAATACCCTCTGAAAAAACAAGCCCACACACGGGCTATAACCAATTTAGCAAAGTGACAATCCAGTCAAAAATAGTTGGCCCAGTCACCACTGAAACAAAACTGCGTTCCAGCACTATTTACCTTCACCGAATCTGTAGTAGTTTTTTAAAAATCAGGATCGATACCCGGATTTTTTACTCTTCACACGACTACGACATCGATTCTCAAACGCTGAGTAAACTCACTCGCACACACGCACTAGGAAATATATAGGCTAACCAAAATCCAATTTCATGACCCATTTGGACTATGAATTCCTAATAGATCTAAAGTTGCTATGGGCGAAATATGAGGACGCAACCCTTTGAGTTTGGTTGCAACTGTGTCAGTACAGAAAAAACAATTGTTCCTTAATGTGGCTTAGAGTCCCTACAGAAATACATGACCATCACAGGCATCTAGATGTAAGAATCAGACTGAGTTCTCACGGGTTAAATCGTGGTTTCACGGCTCTCGCACAAAGCCCAAACATTAATAGTTGCAAATAATAATCGGATATTGAACACTCTGGTTTCGTGAA
>CBDTWQ010000060.1:0-9011 GCA_965364115.1 uncultured Gammaproteobacteria bacterium
TTACCATCGGCTACTTCATCATTGCCTTGTTTCTGCTGATCTATCCGCGCATGGTCAAGGTCGAGCATATGGATGGCGAGGACCCGACCTAGATGCCAGCAAACCGCCACTTGCTGCGTGGCGGTTTTCCTAGCAAAACTTTAACAGGATCCCGGGCATGATCTAATATTGGTAGCACAAGGCGGCATAAAACTTGTCACCGCTTTAGAACGCCGGTTGCGCGCAACTCTTAAACCCTGTGATTTTGATGCCGCCAGCCGAACCAGGAAACCTCAAATGTCGAAATTGAATCTGCGTCAAAACTGGAGCTTGCTCGCGGCAACTTTCGCCGACAAAAACCATTTTACGAGATCTGGCGGATCTGGGGACACAATACAGAATTATTTACCATCAGTCTGCGGAACCAGTTTGCCTGGGCGCTTACGAATGATTTTGCGCAGAACACAGACATATAAATAGTTCCGTATTGGGTCCCCAGATTTCCCAGATCTCAGTGTCCCCAGATCTCAAAATACTTTTTAACCCGCGTTGTTGTGATAGCAAGATTTTAATAATGTCTGCAGTTTGTCCTGTCCGAGACGATTCATCAGCGCGATGTTTTGCACCGGAATTTGATCGACGTCAGGATAATCTGCAATCACGCGCTCAAGACTAGCCTCTCGAATAATGTGCAGCATGGGAAAGGGTGAGCGGTTGGTATAGTTCGACGCATCGCCGGGCTTTGTGCCGTCGAACTGATAGTCCGGATGAAAACTCGCAATCTGATAAAACCCTTCTAATTCCATCTCCATCAGTAAACTATCGGCATAACTCAGGAACCGATTGTAGTCATCAAATTGTTGCAACACACCGGGGTGAATCAGCAAAGTAGTTTCAATCGATGGATCCGTATTGAGCCTTTCTAACTCGGTTTGCAGCGCGATCAGCAACTGCTCTTCGGTGATCGATGGCGTGGCAGCAAAGCGCACCCTGCCCTTTATCATTTCGCGCTTGGCAAATGGGCAGAGATTCATCCCCACAACCAAAGTTTCAACCCAAAGCCTGACCGCTCGAACCGCGCAGTCTTCGTGCTCGTGATCACTTGACATTGATTGATTCTTCACTCAGATTCCTTATTACGTCCAAAGACAATGTTAACTTATAGTCCCTTTTAACTCATCTCATCTAAGAGAGCTCAACGCCTCGACTTTCGACATACTCCCTAGTTTCTTGTGCCTGTAGAATTTATATTTTTCTTTGATCAATAAAATAAATTGGCCAAAAAAATGACCCCTAGTAGTATGTTTTTTGTACTCAGTACATTAAATAGTCATTCTGGGGCAAGTCAGCACTGATCCGCAGGTTTTTGCCTTGCGACCGCTGCTGAAATCCGGAATGACGAAGCGGAGACGACCATCCCTGCTCATCGTAAACCATTTTCCAGACCCTAGGTATAAAGCTTCAATGAACTCAAAACCAAAAATAGTAATTGTAGGTGCAGGCTTCGGCGGCCTTTTCGCTACGCGCGGTTTGAGTCATAGTGAAGCCGAAATCACCTTAGTGGATCGACAGAATTATCACCTATTCCAACCACTGCTCTACCAGGTGGCAACAGCAGGGTTGGCCCCGTCTGACATCGCCTGGCCGATCCGCGGAATCTTGAGTCAACAGAAAAACGTCACCGTGTTGCTCGACAGTGTCTGTGATGTGGACCTGGATGCTCATGAAGTAGTGACTCAGCAACGGCGCTTAGGATTCGACTATTTGATCATCGCGACCGGCGCGCAACATGCTTATTTTGGTCATCAAGACTGGGAACCCCATGCACCGGGTCTAAAAAGCATCGACGACGCCACATTGATCCGACAGCGGATCCTAATGGCTTTCGAGCAAGCCGAAATGAGCAATGATGAAGATGAACGGCAGCGCTTACTCACATTCGTCGTGGTCGGCGCCGGGCCAACTGGTGTTGAGCTGGCTGGCACCATCGCCGAGCTGGCGCGATGGACCCTGGCTGCTGATTTTCGTCATATCGATTCACGCAGCGCGCGCATTGTATTGTTGGAAGCAGGCCCAAGGGTATTGCCCGCGATGCCGACTGAACTGACTGTCTACGCTGAAAAATCTCTAACTAAGCTCGGAGTCGAAGTTCGACTAGGAGAGGCTGTGACACTCTGCGATGCCGAAGGAGTCATCGTTGCCGACCAACGACTCTCATCGGCAACCGTCTTATGGGCAGCAGGCGTGGCAGCGTCTCCGGCCGCCATCTGGCTCGGAACCGAAGCCGATCACGCGGGCCGAGTTATTGTTGAGGAAGACCTCTCGATAGCGGGACATCCAGATATTTTTGTCATAGGTGATACCGCTGCGGTTAAGGATACCGATGGTAATCAGGTGCCGGGGATCGCACCAGCCGCCAAACAACAGGGGCGACACGTTGCCAACCTGATCCGCTCACGGATAACAGGGAAAACGGGATCTGGCAATTTTCGCTATCGCCATACTGGCAATTTGGCCACTATCGGCCGTAAGTCCGCGGTGATCGAACTGCCGTTCATGCGGCTGACCGGTTTGCCCGCCTGGTGGATCTGGGGCATCGCGCATATCTATTTCTTGATCGGTGTGCGCAGCCCAGTATTGGTCGCCTTGAACTGGATCAGACAATATCTCACCTACGGTCGGGGAGCGCGTTTGATAACCGGTAAGCGAAGAGATGAAGGTAAAACGGACGAAGGGACTATTGATTAATTCCACCGTCCCCCCCATAGGCAGTATGTAGGCAGAACACGAATTGGCTAACTTCCTCAGCCTCGACCGATGATTCGCGTTGGCCCGCCGAACGATCCGCCTCGCGTTCGTGAATCCATCTCAGTGCTGTCTGCCGATTCAACAAACGGATCGCTGTGAATATCGTCAAGGATTAGCCCGCGTTGTTGCAACAGTTTGGAGACGGCGTCAATCATGATAGGAGGCCCCGCTGCGTAAACTATGGAATGTTACCGCAGGGACCCCCGCGTCCAAAACTGCCTCCCAAGCGTTGGGCGCAAGGTTGAGCGCAAAGATGGCAAAAAATGCTTCAATTCCATTGGTTTTAAGAATGGACAATGCTGGTCCTCAGACCCGAGTTGCCAGGTAACTGCTAACGCTAACCGCCAGAAAAATCATCCACGATAGATGTTGGCCTCTCGAACCCAAGATTGCGACGACAAAGTGAATGAAAAAGATGATTGCAATAGTCGTACCCACTAGTTCAGCGGTAATCGCTACTTGAGCCAATGTGACCAGTAATGCAGCAAACCCCCACCAAGCGACCGTGGTCAGGTGCCAGGCGAAGCGTAACGTGCGTTCGGTAAAATCGGTACTACCGAATAGTTCTGGTAAATTGCCTCGTCGGAACAGCCGGGTCAGAATGTATTTCTCACCCAAGCAGGAATGGATCAGCCCGATCAGGAACAACAGGAATGCAGCGATGTATAATAATGACCCTGAAGTCACAGTTCACCTCATTGTCGAATATCTGCAACAGTAATCCAAAACCATGGTTGTCCGAAGGACTTTATCCCAAAAACTAGATTAACCTTTTACTTAGTTGAACGATACCAAGTATAGGAAGCATTAAGCACTACCTATAGGGGTCAATGTTCAATTTTTTATCTCCCATATTTCACAAATATTCTTCATCATCAGCCAGATTTTCGACAACTCCAGCTGTCTCTAACGATTTTTTCACCATTTGCGAATTCCGCTGATCCGCAATTCCGAATTCAGCCTCGACCGATGATTCTCGCTAGCCCGCCGAACAATCCGCCTCGCGTCGGTGAATCCAACGCAGTGCTGTCTGCCGATTCAACAAACGGATCGCTGTGAATATCTTCAAGGGTTAGGCCGCGCTGCTGCACCAGCCTGGAAACGGCATCAACCATGATGGGAGGCCCCGCTGCATAAACTTTAGTGCCGGTGAAATCACTAATATCCTTGGCCAGTGCCTCGTGCAAAAAGCCGGTGCATCGCGCCGATTCTCGTTGTGCTGCTGACAAAACGATTTGGCAAGAAAGATTTGGATGAGCTGCGGTTAAATCGGTAATCTTTTGTTCGCAATAGACGTCCGGCTCATCCTGCACCCCAAAATAGAGGCGAATGCGGCGATCATCCGATTGTTTCAAGGCTTGCCTCGCAATCGATAACATCGGCGCCAAGCCGGTGCCACCCGCCAGCAACACAATATCGCCCTGATGATTTTCACGGAAGTGAGAGGTTCCGAATGGGCCTTCTAATTGAACCGAGTCACCAATCTTGAGATCACTGGATATATAACCACTAACCAGACCGCCAGCCACCCGTCTGACATGAAATTCCAACTCGAACTCGCTCGGCAGATTTGCCATGGAGAAGGATCGCGCCGGTAAGTTGCCAACCTTAATACGCATATACTGACCCGCCGCAAATGTCATTCCTGCGCCTTTGATCCGCATCCTCAGTCGAACGACGTTGTGGGCGGCAGCGTCAATGCTGGTAACTTTAGCCTTGAAGTTTTTGACTGGGATAGATATCCCAGAGTCGGTTTCCTTTATCCAGGCCACTTCAATATCGCTCAAGGCCCGGGCGCGGCAGGCGAGTATTATGCCTTTTTGGCGTTCGGCTTCAGATAAAACCTCGTCGAAATAGAGGCCATGTTCGACCTCACCCGATATCAAGTTCGATTTACATTCGCCACATTCTCCGCTGCGGCAATTGTGTGGGTAAGGCAGGCCTTCACGCAAAGCCGCATCTAGGATGGATCCCTTGCCGCACTCAAGGTCGACGGGCCACTGCTTAACCTTTAATCTAGCCATGCGATTACTCCATCACCAGTTTAACGGGGTGCAGATGTTGGCTATGCCGAGTCTGAGTATGATCGAATACCGCGACCCACATATACACGGGATCGGCGACCTTAAAGGCGATGTCATATTTCGAATCGGTGACCAATTTGCGACGAGTCTCCATCCGCCAGACACCATTTTCCCAATGGCTAACAGCGGTGACATCACCTCGGTCACCCAGGCGCGGGCCTTTAATCAACACTGAAGGCATTATTGTGCCAACGGGGTAAGTATCTAAAGCCTCTGAATAAGCCACGGTCTCTTCCATCGACATCCAGAATTCACCCTTATCGCTGACGTTGGGGTCTAGATCAACGCGACCCAGCCGATTAAGCAACGCAGGGTCTTTTGGCAATCGCAATGGCCGAATGACGTCAACTGAAAACTCTTCCCAGTTGGCCTTGTAACCCCCGCCCGTATTAGGGTCTTGGGTGTAACCACCGGTATAGCGTTTCTTCTTTGGGTTGACCTCCATCGGAGGGCCGAAATAATTGTCATCAATTTGCCGCATCACCGGCTGCCCAGTGCGCACAGATTTCCAATGCCACACATCCACAATCGAATTATCCGTGGTGTAATGCAGCCCTCGCCCACCCGCAGCACCGGGCTTGCCGTCTATTGGTTTCGGTCCCAAATGGCTGGTGCCAGCACCAGCAATACTGGGGTGATCGGCGAACATCACGCCGAATTTATCTTCGTAGTAATGGTCCTCGTCTTGTTTGTAGTATTCGCGCTGAACCACCTTCCAGCCATCTTCCGTTTTTTGCAGTGGTAAATGTTTTTGGCTACGAGTCGAGTCATCCCATTCAAATAAGGCATACAGATTTTCATTGTCATGCACCATTCGAACTCGCACCGTGACTTCACCACCGGGGTTGTTTTCACCTCGATTGGTGTGAATCTCGACGGCTTCGGCTTGCCGCCAAACGGCATCGCCCGGAATCCCATCCAGAATCGGCGCCTCGCTAACTTCGGCCACCTGCAACTGATTGACGGTCAACAAATCAAGTGCGTAGACACCGCCACCCACTAATAGCGCAATCACTGAAGTCGCAGCAGCAGCCTGACCATAGCCCCAACGTGGATTAAGAATTTTCAGTAATTGTCGCGCACTGCCATACATCAATTGACTGATGACGTGCAAAACGACATAAGCCAATAGTGACCAGGCAATGTAAAGGTGCACGGTAATGACCGTCTCATGCGGCAAGACACCCGGAAGAAAATAGAGAACGGAGCCGGTGATCGCCGCCATTAGGATAAGCACAAAAGCTAGCCAATAAACAATGACATTAAGGGCTTTCCAACGGGTTTCACGATCCGAGCTTGCAATAGATCGGATGCGGTAGGCATCCAAAGCGACGCGCGCCTTCAAACGGGCGCGAATCAAATAGATCACGTATAGAACGGCGATAAGAAATAATGCCGAAGCGGCCCAAACATGCCAGAGCATCACATTGCCCTGTAACAAGATTGCATCGAGCGCATGCGCAAGAACTGGTGATTGGCTGTCCGCAGAGATACGTAAGCCGGTGAGTAAACTAAAAGTCAGAGTGACGACCAAGCCCCAGTGCAGAAAAACGGTTAATGCATCAGACTTTTCTATCTTTTTATTGTTAGCCATATAAATTTCTTTCCCAAATTTTTTTTATTAGGACCACCCGCAATACATTTCAAACACGAGTGGCTACACTTCAAAAAACTACAAACTCGAATTACAAAATTCACAAATAAGACTGATGGGGGGCCCGTAACGGGTCGATGCAATCTTTCAGGTTATCCATTCATTACTTTGGGTTATGCGGTTGAACCTAATCAAAAAACAGGTTCGCCAGGTAATATTTGAACAACAAATAACAAAAATGCACTACCAAGAGTCTGTATGGCGAGAGCCTATAACGAGTCAGAGCTGAGTTCTCGGACTAAGTGGTTGAACGGTAGTAATTGAGTGACAGACGACACATGGAGACAGCCGGGGTAGGGAAAGTGGGACAGTATACCTATTAAGTCGTTTTCGACTTAATAGGTATACTGTCCCAGATTTGATCACCGCATCTTAACCATTAGGACAAATTCCTTGAAGCTTAGAACCTTATTAGTCGGGGCACTGGTATTCGTAATATTACTGCTGGCGTTTTTGGTAGAACCTATCGCGCAGGATCCCGGCTACTTTGCATTTTCCGACCAAAGCACGCACTTCGGAATCGCCAATGCTCTTAACGTGCTGTCCAATCTGCCCTTCCTGATCATTGGGACATTTGGCCTGAACACGGTTTTACGGTACCCGCAGACAGCCCTGCATGACACCAAGAACGCTTGGATAGTCCTGTTCGTGGGGGTTATTTTAACTGGATTTGGCTCGGCCTATTTTCATTGGCAACCCACAATCGACACCCTGGTATGGGACCGCTTGCCTATGACTATTGCGTTTATGAGTCTCACCGCTATCGCCATTTCAGAATTTATCGACCCAAACATCGGCAAGCGCTGCCTGCTGCCATTGCTCGTCGTCGGTGCCATTTCAGTCGCCTATTGGGTCGCTAGCGAATCACGCGGTGCTGGCGATTTACGACCCTATGCGCTGGTGCAATTTCTGCCCCTAGTGCTGATACCCGTGTTAATGCGATTGCATCGCGGTAGCAGTGATTTGGCGATTTACCTCTGGGCGACTTTGGCGCTATACATCGCAGCAAAAGTGGCCGAATTCTTCGACACAGCCATATTCTCTGCGCTCGGCGGCGTCAGCGGGCACACGCTAAAACACCTGTTGGCCGCCCTAGCGGTAAGCAGCCTCGTTTACGCGTTGACGCAACGGAAAGTGGGACAGTATACCTATTAAGCTGAAAACCGCTTAATAGGTATACTGTCCCAGATTCATTCAATTGAGGTAGATAATACCGATGCTTATCGGAAAACTTTCGAAGGAATCCGGATTTTCCCGCGATACCATCCGCTACTATGAAAAACTGGGGCTGATTCGCGCTGATGAATCTATTCGGCAGCAAAATAACTATAAAAACTACTCGCCCCGGAGTTTAGAGGACCTCGCTCATATCGCCCAACTCAAGACGCTTGGTTTTACCCTCGCGGAGATTTCAAACCTGCTGAAATCTATTCAAAGCGACGACCTGGCATGTGTCGACTTGCCGGCAAAGTTGAACGACAAAATCGCGTTATTCGAGAAAAAAGTTGCTCTTCTCGAGCAATATATTCAAAAGCTCAAGGCGGTTGAGCTGGCCTGCAATGGCGCATGTGATGATGAGTCAGGCCTGCCGAATTGTTTTGTTGCGGGTAAGTAGAGGCGGTTTTTTAGGCCGACTGATCTTTGCATGAGCAATTCAATTTGCAGGTTAGTTTTTTGTTTTTGATCATCAGGTAGCCAAACAAGATCAGGCTCGCGAAAAAGAAACCGGTTGCGGCAAACTCAAAATAGCGTCCTAGGCTGGCCACCCCGGTCACTCCAAACAGCACGAGTAAGGGTATAACCGCGCAGCAACCAGCGCATAAGGAGACTGCAGACCAAGCAAGGCGCTTTACAGACAATCTAGGCGGGATTTCAGGCTTATTCATACGCCACCCTTTGGGCAAGTGGAAACAAACAGCTTAAACCATGGAGCATGCTCCACGGTCAAGGACGCCAAAGCAGCTTAGGATAATTATTAAGCTAGAAATCAACCGACACTGATACCTAATAGCTATATACCCGAATTTTTTCTGAGAATACCGCTACCCCTCCAACGGCATCAGCTCTTCTGGGCGATATTAGGCAACAAATCATAAAAACCCATCATTCTAAAAATCAACAGTGGAACCTGATTTATCAAATTATCGAAGAGCCATTCTTGACGCTATGTCTATTGTGTCAGTTTCAGTTTGTTGATTGCTGGAATTAGGAAATTTGAGCGTTCTATCCCGATCAAAATAACAATCGTATCGATTGTGTGATATTTTTACCCGTATCTATTCGTTCTTTGTATAAATCGGCTTCGACATAATAATTAGACTAGGAGATGAAGATGGATACCACCATTCCAGAAGGTGCACGAGCCCCTCATTTTTGGGAAGCAATGATTTCTTTATTTTCGCTGGTAGTTGGGATCAGTGTCTCAATCGTGGTTTACGGTCTTGACCCGCATATTCCAATGCTATTAGGGGTGTTCGTCTCTTCGA
>CBDTWQ010000061.1:0-8978 GCA_965364115.1 uncultured Gammaproteobacteria bacterium
GTCCGCGCCTTGCTAGCGCTCGAACCCTATCAATGTCGCGCGACTATGGTTCGCTACCAGCGCTGGAAGTTGATTCATCACCAACAATTTGAACCCCAGTTGTTCGATCTCGAAAATGATCCAGACGAGTTGATAGACCTAGGCCGTGACCCAGCCTATGCCAGCCAGCGGCAGTTGATGAAAGACCTTCTATTCGACTGGCAAAGCAATTTGAAACGTCGTTGCGGCTTAACCTATGACGAGGCCAGAGACCAAGCCCCGGAGCGAGACGAGGAATGGGGCATCATTATTGGTCGCTGTTGACCGCGTAATGTTCGACGAATCTAAATTCAGCTTAAGGCGTCGCTGCCGCCGCTACAAAGACCAAGCCACAACTTAGTTTACTCACCACCAAATTGAACTTCGCGGCGAAAAAACGCCGCCTCATCGGCGGGTCGATCGAGATTTCGCGCATATTCGTGACCGGCATGCACCGCCATTGCAATCGTCGCAGGGGCGAAACAATCGCCAACCGCCGTGACCGACTTAATTCCGCCATCGGCCCAGACTGGCTGGCGCGCCAACAATGTTTTATAAATTGAATCGTCAGCGTCACGCCCGGTCACCGGAATCACCGCATCAATTTCGTGCCGAGACTCCGTTTCCATATAAACACAGGCCAGCGTCACCTGTTGCGCATCCACCGAAACCATTTCCTGATTGCAGATAATTTCTACGCCGAGTTCGCGCAGTCGAATTTGAATGTGCCGTTGCTCAAGGGTGAACTCAGTCCAACTAGCAATGTCGTTGTCAGGCGTCACCAACACCACCGGGCTGCCCTCTTTCGCCAACTGCTCGGCAATCGCGCTTGCCAAATAATAATTGTCATTATCATAAACCATCACTTTGCCTTGCGGCCGCACGCCCTGCATGATTTCATCAGGGCTGACCACCATAGTCGGCGCAGACACTGGCAACGGAAAGCAGTGATAATAACCGGTGAAGTTACGACGCCAATGTGAACCAGTTGCAATCGCAACATGAGCACAACCCATCGCCAGAATTTCATCCACTGTCAACTGCGACTCGAGGTAAGTCTGACTGTTGGCCGCCTGGCTCAACATATAAGTGCGATAGTCAGCAACACGACGCCACTCGCTCAGTGATTCAAGCTGGGTCTCGCGAATCACACGACCGCCCATCTCGGAGCCACCCTCGGCCAAAATCACATCATAACCACGATTGCACAAAGCCAACGAGGCCTCCAAGCCAGCCGGACCCGCGCCAACGACTAGAACCGTATCATTCGATGCTGCCTTTTCAATCCTCTCTGGGTGCCAACCACGGCGCCACTCTTCACCCATAGTCGGGTTTTGGGTGCAGCGCATTGGGTAGGCCAAAGGATCACCAGAGGTGCACATGTTGCAACCAATGCACTCCCGAATTTCATCCTCACGACCATGATCAATCTTGTTCGGCAAAAACGGGTCAGCGATCGAAGGCCGTGCCGCGCCAATCAAGTCGAGCACCCCGCGTTTGATTTGGCTCACCATAGTGTCCGGAGAGGTAAATCGGCCAACCCCGACAACCGGCTTATTGGTCATCTGTTTGACGAAATCAATATACTGTTCTTGGCCACCTTCTTTGCCAAAGCGTGACGACATCGAATCGTTTTCCCAGTCGGCAACGTTAACATCCCAAAGATCGGGTATGTCCGCTAACAGGCCAACCACGTCTTCAGCTTCGGCCTTTTGCATGCCGTCTTCGCCCATCAACTCGTCAACCGCAAAACGAAACGCAACCGCACAGTCATCGCCAACCGCTTCCTTAGTGTCTTGCAGCACTTCGCGAATCAGGCGCACTCGGTTTTCAAGGCAACCCCCATATTCATCGCTACGATGGTTGTATCGCCTCGACAAAAATTGATATAGCAGCGTCATAGTGCCATGGGCCGCGTAGGTATAAATGATGTCATAGCCCACTTTTTTCGCGCGTTTAGCGGCGTCAATGTGCCACTGCCGAAACTGCCGAATATCAGACTTATCCATCGCTCGCGCTTGAATATGCGGCATCACTTCCGAAGGCGTATCGCTCGCCGCGATAGATCGCTGCCGCGTCACATAGTTCGACACGTCGAAACCATTGTGAACCAGCTGAATGCCGGCCAATGCGCCGTGCTTATGAACTTTGTCCACCATCAACTGATGCACCGGCAGGTCGCGATCATCCCAGATTCGCATCAGTGTGGCCGGCGACAAATCACTGCTCGGGTGAATTGAACACTCCTCGGTGCAGACCACGCCCCAACCACCTTCGGCTTTGACACCGCGCATTTCGGCCATGGCTCGAGGGTAACGATGCCCCATGCCATTACAATGAGGCACCTGATAAAAACGATTTTTAGTCGTTTTAGGGCCAATTTTAAGGGGTTCAAAAAGCAGGTCGTACTGAGGATTTCTGTTGGTCATGAAGCGTTATCTTTAGTCAATAAATATCGTTGAATCAACGCTCACCATGACCGAAAACAAGGCTCGAATCAAGCACAGGCCGGTCAGGATTCAAGCGGCGTCAGAAAATACATAAGCAAAAGGAATGCCTTATCTTACGATCTCTATTTTACTAACCTTTGTTCGCTTTCCGTCGGCGCGCCAGAAATTGCCGGTGTGATTCCGCACTACCATCATGAAAATTCCCGCTCCATTCATCCAGGGGCACCTCAAGACCACCATAATTGCACTCAAAGTAACGGTGATGAAGTTGGTGATGATAGGTGCCGAGCGGCAACACTAAGCGGCCCTTAATCATAACCCCTTGATAACCGGTGTGAGTGGTAGCCGCCGACAAAACAAAATATTGAAGGTGAAAAATAATTAAAAACGGATTGGCTGGCACCAGGAAGTGAACCAGCACCGTAGACAGATAAATTAGGTGTTCGAGCGGATGCATTGACAACCCCGACCAAGGGCCCACATTGATATTTCGATGATGCAGCGAATGGATCCGGCGATAAAACGGCGGCCAGTGAATCAATCGATGAATGATAAAAAAGTACACCGTTTCCCAGGCGGGCAGCAACAAAACCAAAGCCACCAGCCAAACCCAATCGGTCGGCAGCAACAAGGGCGCGTAGCCATTGGCTAATGACCACATCATCAGCACTTCAAAGGCACTCCAAACGGTGACGCCGCTGGCACAGGTCCAGAAAACATTATCTCGAACCTGAGAGTTGAAGGTGAACAATCGGCTAGCAGCGATCAAGGGCCGGCTATCGAATCGTCTTTCATCCCCCTGCATTCGCCAAATATAAAAATAACAATGCAAGCCACCGGCCACCAAGATCATCAATGCTAAATTACGAAGATAAATTTGAACGATCCAATCAATTGCAAACACCTGGCTTTGTGCCAAAGTCGGATGGAAGAAGTGCCACGACAAGATCGACAATGCCAATATGATCAATCGTTCAGAGAGCGGAAACCAGCCTCGCAGCAGCCACTTCGCCATCGCCAGCAGATTCGGTGGCCAGCGAAAAACGGGTGAAGACCGCAGCGGCAACGGTGGCACATAAGACCAGCCTTTACCGATCGGCTGTTGATGCGATTGGTTGGCCTGATTTTCCTGATTTTTTTTATTGACTCGATTGGCTGGATTGACTGCCACTTTAGAATTTACCTAAAAGTGAGTCTAGCTGCTTGACCGAACCGCAACGAAAGCTTGCCATAACCAATAGTCTCCATCGATAATATCGCCCAGATCATACCTCAGTTGGGCTCGACTACCGACCACGGTAATAGGTCTCAGTGATCGGCCTCGGTAATAGGCCCAGTGATAAAAAATACGTGATCAATCCTTCCATCGAATAAAACGGAGCTCAAATGTCAGCTTGGATCAAAATGGTGTCTGACGCCGACGCCGACCCGGACCTGTTGCAAGCACTCGATCTCGCGCGGACGCCACACGGCACCGTCGATAACGTGATGCGGGTTCATTCACTACGGCCAAACACGATGCGCGGGCACGTCACGCTATATCGAGCGGCGCTGCATGATGACGCCAACAGCTTGCCGACCTGGCTGCAGGAAACCATTAGTTCCTATGTGTCCATTTTGAACGGCTGTAATTATTCGCTCGCCAACCACTGGGCTAATGCCAAGCATTTGATTGGCGATGAACCCAAAGCGCTCGCAATTAAGGCGGCCCTTGACCAGCGCAGACCCGAGAAAGTCTTTGAGGGACGTGACTTAGTGCTGTTGAGATATGCCGAAAAACTAACCCTGAGCCCGAGCGAGATGTGTCAGGATGACATTGCTCAATTACGTTCAAACGGTCTTGGCGACGGTGAAATTTTAGAGGCCAACCAAATCATCGGTTACTTTAACTACGTTAACCGCTGTCTTAATGGCCTCGGCGTAACTACCGATAATGATGTGGTCGGCTATTATGCTGATGCGAGCCAATAGACGAGCTCAGTTGCGCTTGGATTAACAATAGCTTCAGCGGCTAAGACATCTCGGCGCGAATTGACCTTCGATCTTCTCTCAGCTGACGCAAAATAAGGGCAAATGAACCCCCCGATTCATAAGCGACGCACTTCACTACGCTGCTATAAATATCGAACGAAATCTCAAACATTTCGATTTCATCCGCATCGTCCAACTTCTCCGCAATGACCAAAGGCTCCGCAGTGCAGTCATCGTAATGCTTAGTCAGCGCGACTTTAAATCGAGCATTGTCACCATATTCATACAGCATTTCGTTTTTAAGTTCGCCGTTTTTGATACTCTCAACCATCGCGCTTTTAAGCGCGTTAGTGAACCACATTTGGCTGACAACCGGCAAAAGCGCGTAACCGCCCACCAGAATCGCAACTATCACGATGATGATCTTCATTCAGAAACCTTCGTTAAAAATTGAAGTGGGACAGTATACCTATTAAATCGCTACGGCTTAATAGGTATACTGTCCCAGAACGGGAAATCAACATGGATATGGTTGCCATCTGGGTCCCAAACGTTGATTTGAACCAGTTTAAATGAAGCGATCTCATTGCGCTGAAAACGCTCGCCTAGCGCCGATAGCCTCGCCTCAAATTCAGCCCGCCCAGTAGTCGCACTGACAGCAAAATGTTCTAGCCTGAGTGCGACTTCAGAGCCAGCGCCCGCAGCCTCCTCACTCTCAACACCAACCAGATGCACGATTGCCGACTCACCCGCATACATCCAAGCGCCAGCGAACGGAAAATCAGGGCGATCGCCAAACCGCAATCCGAGCACCTCGCTATACCATTCGATCATTAAATCGAGTTGCGAAGTGCGCAGGTTAACGTGGTCCAGTTTATCGATCTGCAGCATTGTTTTTGGTCAAAGTGGGACAGTATACCTATTAAGCCGCTACGACTTAATAGGTATACTGTCCCACGTTGAAGACTAGAAGCCTTGCAAGACGATTTTACCGCGGGCCGAACCATCTTCAATTTGCGCGTGAACCTTGCGCATCGTTGCCGCATCAATTTTGCCCGCGATGTCGGTCATCGTAGTACGAATTTTGCCACCATCAACCAGCTCGGCTACTTGGTTTAGCAACTGACCCTGCGCTTCAATATCAGGGGTGGCCATCAATGACCGCGCGAACATAAATTCCCAATGCAATGAAACTGCCTTTAGCTTCAGCGGCATAGCATCCAACGTCTGCGGATCGTCAATCAGACCAAAACGGCCTTGAGGCGCTATCAAAGCCACAATGTCATCAAAATGAAGAGCCGTTTGAGTGGTTGAAAAGACAAACCCAGGCGCCCCTATACCCAGCGCTTCAACCTGTGGCGCCAAAGCTTGCCGATGATCGATCACGTGATGCGCGCCACATTCGCGCACCCAATCTTGCGTTTCTGGGCGCGAAGCAGTGGCAATAATGGTCATGTCGGTTAAAGCCCGCAGCAGTTGAATCGTGATCGAACCGACACCACCGGCGCCACCAATAACTAGAATCAACTTACCACCATCAGCGGTCGGGCGCTTTACATCGAGGCGATCGAACAACATTTCCCAAGCGGTAATTGCGGTCAGCGGAAGCGCAGCCGCTTCGCCATCACTTAGGCTGGCAGGCTTGCGCCCGACAATCCGCTCATCAACCAAGTGAAATTCACTGTTGGTGCCGGGTCGATCTATCGCGCCGGCATAATAAACCGCGTCACCTACTTTGAAGTTTTGCACTTCGGAGCCAACGGCTTCAACCACGCCCGAGGCATCATAGCCCAACACCCCCCAACTGCCAGGTTCTGGCTGCTGGCGCTGACGCAATTTGGTATCAACCGGATTGACCGATACCGCGTGAATCTTGACCAACAGATCACGGCCTTTAGCAATCGGCATCTCTTGAGTTATGTCTTGCAAAGAATTCTCACGATCGATTGGACCGACGTCTTTATAGGCTACAGTTTTCATTGGTTTCTCCGAATCAGATTTGACTCATTTTATTTAAATTAAACGAGGCGATTGCTCCCTCGGTGGCGCGCATATACTCAGCTAAAACGGGATTATTCATATGCACTTGCCAGGCATCACGGCTTTCCCAATTTTCGTAAAACAGAAACACCGCTGGATTTTCAATGTCTTGATGACAATCGGTTTGAATGCAACCTGCTTTATTAAGCGTCGGTTCAACGAGCTTGAGGCGTTCGCTTTTTACCCGTTCTACTTGCAGTGAGTTGGCATCGACTCTATCGACGATCGTCAGTGCTTTGCTCATGTCAATCTGCTGGGTAACCGTTAAAGATCGAGAAGAATAGACTAAGTAAACCTTCGATGGAAGTACGCACAATAATGTAATATACTTCCCTTTTGTATACCAACAATCATGCCACATTCTCGATACGACTGTAACCAGGGCTGTCCAGTCGAAGCCACGCTAGCGCTGATTGGCGGGAAATGGAAAGGCATCATTCTGCATCACCTGCTTTCAGAAACTCTGCGCTTCAGCGAACTGCGACGCGCGATGCCGAACATCACCCAGCGCATGCTTACGAAACAACTGCGCGAGCTTGAAGCCAACCAGTTGATCGCCCGAAAGGTCTATCCGCAGGTGCCGCCTAAAGTCGAATATTCTATCACTGAATACGGCAAGACCCTGTTACCGGTGATCAGTGCGCTTCGAACTTGGGGCTCAACGCACCTGGAGCAAACTGTTACGAAAACTTAAGGCAGCAACCCCAGCAAGACTTCGTTGCGTCGTAAAAAAGGCAATGTCCAAGGCGGGTCGTAACCCGCATACATGGGTTCAGAAACCGCTTGCAGGCTTTGCTCAGCCAACCATGCGCGCAAACGCTCCGTGTTTTCCTCAAACGATGACTTACTTCGCAAACCTGAATAGCGCACCACTGCCATCCGTTGTGCCGGGATTCGTTTGAGTTCAATTTCAGCGTCGCTCGGTCGCGGACTATTGTCGAGCGTATAACCTTCCGGCAGCACAAACGAAAACGCCCAACCAGGGCCAATCGCTTGCCCCGAAACCGGGGCGGTCATCGCAATATCCGCACCCGCTGAATCGGCCCCACGCAGGCCGGTAACCGGGGCGGTCATCGAGATTTTCAGAGCGCCGCTATTATCACCCGTGATGTATCCAAACAAACGGCGAAAAGCGACATCCCCAGCATTGTCGAAATCACCGTCAACAAAGGTGGTCGCGACAATCATCGGGTCATATTGCCGCAGCTCGAACTCACCTTCGGCCAAGGTCACCTGATAGACGGCCTCCTCAGTGTCACGCACACCAAAAACCGAGCATCCAGCTAAAGCGGCCATCATCAGGATCGAAATCAGCCATGTTCGCAGTTCAAATTTCATCGTTTTTAGCCCCATTATTCAAATCGGTCAAAAAGCTCGTCGAGCGGTGATCATCCCGCTTTCTTCACCCAAGCACTGCACCTGCCAGCCGCGGCCACTTGTTTACCCGGAAATATTGCGCAGGGCCCCCACTCAGTTCCTGAGGCACCCGCATACAGCTGGCAATTGGCACAATTACTATCTGCCTTTGCCGACTTATGACTGTATGAGAGCGCCTTGGCCTGAGCATCGTTGGGATCAACCTTCGGCGCATTCGACGCGAAAGCAGCCCGACTGCTGAGGGCCAGCAATGGGGAAGCGACAATCACAGCTGCTGCTGAACTTAAAAGCTGCCTACGGGTTAATTTTTTCATCTTCATCTCCAAGCTAAAATAATGATTTCTACCAATTAAACAGTTGTCTGTGTAAACAGCCGTCTGTCGTAACCGCTGGCAGGCAACGTTGAGAGCTAAACAAGCAAAAAATTTCTCTCGACATAGCCACCTTGAATCTCATCAGACTCGTTCGGTTATACGAAAGATTGTAGCTTTCAGATTCATCCTCATGTGCAGTTACGTTGACAAAGGGTTAGGATATTTTATATTAGGGCCATCCAAGTTTGATTTACCGAGCCGAAATGAAAAAAAGACAACATTTCCCATCGAAAAAGCCGTCTTGAAAGAAGCTCAGCCATTAGTTATAAGGCCATTAGCCGCCAGCCAGGCTGCCGCTATAGGCGAGCGACTGTCTTCAGCCACTCAAATTGCAATTTCGCAGTTCCAGCGACCTTCCCAGATGGACGGTTAAGCGAATGCCGGAAGGGCCCGAAATTAGGTTAGCTGCCGATGAAGTAGGCAAAGCATTGGTTGGAAAAACCACCATCGAAGTTGATTTCAGTCAGCCGCACTTGCACCACTTTGGGCCGCAGCTCAGCGGTCACCAGGTGACTGAAGTTTCAACCCGAGGCAAAGCCATGTTGACTCATTTCGACAATCACCAAGTCGTTTTCAGTCACAATCAATTATACGGCCGTTGGTTTATCACGCCAGCCGGCCAGCTCCCAAAGACCAAACGTCAATTGCGGCTCGCGATACACAACCAAGACTATAGCGCGCTGCTTTATAGCGCCTCGGATATCGAGGTGCTGCAAGCTAGCGAACTATCACAACATCCTTTTCTCGC
>CBDTWQ010000062.1:0-8918 GCA_965364115.1 uncultured Gammaproteobacteria bacterium
ATGCGGGCGCAGATGCGAGCGCCCAAGGCACAAGCCGCCTCGAGGGCAAAACACTAGTGCTCGGTGGGGACGGCCGCTTTCACAACGACAAGGCGATTCAAACCATCCTAAAAATGGCGGCCGCCAACGGCTTCGCCAAAGTGATCGTCGGTCAGCAAGGTTTATTATCGACTCCAGCGGCCTCCTGCGTGATCAGAAAGAACCCTTCGTTGGGCGGCATCATTTTATCCGCTAGCCACAACCCCGGCGGACCCAACGCTGACTTTGGGGTCAAATTCAACGCCGCCAATGGTGGCCCTGCGACGGAAGCTTTGACCGAGGCCATTTACCAGCAAAGCCTCAGGATGGATCAATATCAAACACTGGAATGTGCCGACATCGATATCAGCCAGCTCGGAACCTATCAACTCAACGCGATGGCGGTCGAAGTTATCGATCCGGTGACTGACTACGCAGAGATGATGGAGCAACTATTCGACTTTGAACGGATCAGTCATTTGCTGCGCGCTGATTCGTTCAGCCTAGTGTTTGACGCGATGAATGCGATTACCGGTCCTTATGCGCATGCCATCCTCGAGCAACGTTTGGGCGCACCGAGCGGCACAGTTATTCGAGGCCAACCACTGCCAGATTTTGGCGGTGAACACCCCGACCCCAACCTGGCGCATGCGCCTGAATTACAAAGATTAATGAGCGGCGAGCGGGCGGCCAACTTCGGCGCGGCTTCGGATGGCGACGGTGATCGCAATATGATTCTCGGCGCCAATTTCTATGTTTCGCCAAGCGACAGCCTCGCGGTGCTGGCAGCCAACGCCACCTTGGTGCCGGGTTATAGCGAAGGCATTACGGGGGTTGCTCGATCCATGCCGACCAGTCATGCCGTCGATCGAGTGGCTCAGCATTTGGCCATCCCCTGCTTCGAGACACCGACCGGTTGGAAGTTTTTTGGTAATTTACTCGATGCAGGCAAAATAACCTTGTGTGGTGAAGAGTCCTTCGGCACTGGCTCGAATCACCTGCGCGAAAAAGATGGCCTCTGGGCGGTTTTATTCTGGCTCAACATTCTGGCGGTAAAAAAACTATCGGTTGCTGAAATTCTGCAGCAACATTGGCGGCAGTTTGGCCGTGATTACTACACGCGACATGACTATGAGGCCGTTGCTACCGATTCGGCGCAAGCATTGTTTGAAAATCTAAGGGAAAAAACCAAACATTTGGCAAAAACACAACTCGGTCAATACCAGGTCATGCAAGCCGATGACTTCAGTTACACCGACCCCGTCGATGGCAGCATTAGCCAACAGCAAGGGGTGCGAATTTTGTTCCAAGGCGGCGCTCGCATCGTCTATCGCTTATCGGGAACGGGCACCGAGGGTGCGACGCTTCGGATCTATTTCGAACAACACGAAACCGACCCGACGAAACATTCGTTGGATCCACAGATCGTGCTTTCCAATTTAATCCGGATCGCGGGTGAGCTCGCTGAAATCGAGCATTTTACCGGCCGCAGCCAACCCAATGTGGTGACTTGATGACTCACATTCTGATGATCGCAGCTGAAAACGGCGCGCTGCCAGGTGGCAAGGCGGGCGGCATTGGCGACGTCGTGCGTGACATTCCAAAAGCGCTGGCAAAGCGCAATTGCACGGTTTCGGTTGTGACGCCCGCGTACGGCAGCCTGAACCAACTAGCCGACTCAAAGTTAATCCATTCGTTTAGCCTGAACTTTGCGGGCAAATCGCAAACATTACGTCTCTATCGTCTAAATCAAAAAGGCCCCAGAGATCGAGTCAGGCACTATGTGATTGACCACCCGCTGTTCAGCTATTGCGGTAAAGGCAAGATCTATTGCGACGACCCGCCAGGGCGGCCTTTTTCAACCGATGCGAACAAGTTTGCGTTGTTTTGCCAAGCGGTGGGAGAAGCCATTGTGCGCAAACATTTCGGCAAGCTTCATGTGTTGCACTTGCACGATTGGCATGCCGCCTTTTTGCTGGTTCTTCGCGCTTACTCGCCGCGCTTTCGTTCACTCAAAAAAATCCACTGTGCATTCACTATTCACAACTTGGCATTACAAGGCGTGCGCCCTTTCAAGGACGACGAGTCATCCTTGGAAGATTGGTTTCCTGAATTGAAATATAAGCCTGAAACACTCGCAGACCCCGAATGGAGCCACTGCATCAATCCAATGGCGACGGCGATTCGACTAGCCGACACGGTGCACGCAGTTTCGCCGAATTATGCACGCGAAATACTCAAGCCCAGCGACATCGAGCAAGGTCGATACGGCGGCGAGCGCCTCGAAAATGAACTAATCCGCGCGAATCGTGAAGAACGACTGTTTGGCATTTTAAATGGATGCGATTACGCCGCCAGTTCAGAGGCTGAAATTCGTGATTGGGCCGAGTTACTCGAGCTCATGCAAACGCTGAACTGGCGTTGGTGCAGCAAAAAATCGACACTCGGAAGCGCCCACTTTCTCGCTTATCATTCGTTAAATCAGCTGAGTAAAAATCGGCCCAAAACAATCATCACTAGCGTCGGTCGAATTACATCACAGAAGATTGAATTGATGCGCCAACCGACGTCTTCAGGTCAGCCTGCATTGCACGCTGCGCTAGACCTCGTCGGCAGCGACAGCCTGATCTTGGTGCTCGGCAGTGGTGACCCTATTTATGAACAGTTCCTCTGCGAGACCATGGTAAGTTATGCCAACTTCGTTTTCCTCAATGGCTTCTCAGAAGTTTTAGCAGAAGCCTTCTATCAGCAAGGTGACTTGTTCTTCATGCCGAGTTCATTTGAACCTTGCGGGATTAGCCAAATGCTGGCAATGCGCGATGGTCAACCTTGCTTAGTGCATGATGTCGGAGGGTTAAGTGACACCGTGATTCACAATCAAACCGGGTTCGTTTTTTCTGGCAAAAATCCGACTAAACAAGTTGATTCGATGTTGCTGAACCTCAAACAAGCCTTAAAACTGCAACGCAGCCAGTCGACCGAATGGCTTTCGATTCAGGCGGCGGCTGCGGCGGCCAGGTTTGAATGGGGCGACAGCATTGACGCTTATTTGATCGAACTTTACCAATTGCCGCAGGCCTGACCTTGCCTCGATTAACTAGAACATTGAAAACCATCGGCAACGGCAAGCTGGCTAAACCCCATGCTCTGCTTGGGCCACAAATAACCGGAAAAAGCTGGACCTTGCGCTGTTGGCAGCCGCAAGCCCAAGCAGTAGAGCTGCTCGATGGAGACGATAATCTGCTGATGAGGATGGAGCGAGTCCAACCCGAAGGGTTGTTCGAGGTAAAGCTGCCGCTGCCGGTTATCGCGTATCGTTTGCGCTTGCTGGAGAATAATCAGCAACCAATTATCGACGACCCTTATCGCTTCGCCTCGATCATCACTGAGCAGCAACATCAGTCGATGCGAGACGGTGAATTGCTGCGGCTCGATAGGTTACTCGGTGCCCATGCGACCCAGATTGACGGCATTGACGGGGTCAATTTTGCTGTCTGGGCGCCCCACGCCAGTCGGCTTTGCGTGGTTGGCCAGTTCAACGATTGGGACGGACGACGACACCCCATGCGATTGAACTCTGTTAGCGGTGTTTGGGACCTTTTCATCCCCGGACTCAAGCTCGGCGAATTCTACAAATTCAAGCTGCTGGATGCTGCCGGGAAAAGCTTGCCGCTCAAGGCAGATCCTTTCGCGCGCTCAATGGAGCTCGCACCTGGCAATGCCTCGATCGTTTATGACGATGCCTATCAGTGGCATGACGCCAACTGGTTGGCTCAAAAACGAACCCAAAACTCGTTTGAGCAACCCATCTCAATCTATGAAGTGCATCTCGGTTCTTGGCGCCGGCAAGGCGAC
The DNA here is from genome assembly GCA_965364115.1 of uncultured Gammaproteobacteria bacterium. Taxonomy (GTDB): domain Bacteria; phylum Pseudomonadota; class Gammaproteobacteria. The sequence goes on from CBDTWQ010000062.1 coordinate 3,874, forward strand.
AATCATCAAATGCTGAGTTATCGGGAGTTGGCCGATGAGCTAATCGCCTATGTCACACAAATGGGTTACACCCACATCGAGCTGCTGCCGATCAGCGAGCACCCGTTCAATGGGTCTTGGGGTTACCAGCCGATTGGCATGTTTGCACCGACCGCGCGCTTCGGCTCGCCGCAAGATTTCAAGTTCTTTGTCGACTGCTGCCATCAGCAGGGCATTGGTCTGATCATGGACTGGGTGCCGGCACATTTTCCACGCGATGAGCACGGTTTGGGGCAGTTCGATGGCAGCTACCTGTATGAACATGCTGACCCTCGCAAAGGCTCCCACCCGGATTGGGGCACCCTTATTTTTAATTTCAGTCACGTCCAAGTGGTTAATTATCTAATCGCCAACGCGCTCTATTGGATCGAAGAATTTCATATCGATGCTTTACGCGTGGACGCCGTCGCCTCGATGCTTTACCTAGATTACTCGCGCCAGAAAGGTGAGTGGTTACCCAACGAGGATGGTGGCAATGAAAACTTCGAAGCCGTCGCCTTCTTACAACAGCTAAACGAAAAAGTGCACGCTTGTGGTGCAATTACGATGGCAGAAGAATCGACCGCCTGGCCAGGCGTTTCGCTGCCGGTTTACGCTGGAGGTCTTGGTTTCAGCTACAAGTGGAACATGGGCTGGATGCATGACAGCCTCGCTTATTTTCGTGAACCACCGGCCAATAGACGCTTGCACCAGGACAAGCTAACCTTTGGCCTGATGTATGCATTCAGCGAAAACTTTATTCTGCCGCTATCACACGATGAAGTGGTTCACGGCAAAGGCTCGATGATCAACCGAATGCCCGGAGACGACGACCAGCCCTTTGCTAATTTGCGCCTGCACTATGCATTCATGTACGCCTACCCGGGTAAAAAATTACTTTTCATGGGCTGTGAATTTGCACAAAAACGCGAGTGGAACCACGACGATTCCCTCGATTGGGCCCTGTTGGAGCAAGCCGAACATGCCGGGGTGCAAAATTTGGTGCGTGACTTAAACCGACTTTACCGGGACACCCCAAGCTTGCATCAACAAGACTGCAAGGCCGCAGGCTTTGAGTGGATTGACTTCAATGATCAAGATAACACTGTTATCACCTTTTTACGCCGTGGGCTAGAGCCAACCCAGTTGGCGATTATTGTCTGTAATATGACATCCCTAATTCACCAACACTATCGCATCGGCGTGCCTACATCAGGGCTTTATCGCGAGCTGATCAACAGTGATGCTGCCGTTTATGGTGGCAGCAGTGTCGGCAACCTGAGGGAGATTCAATCGGAAGCCAAAAGCCAGCATGGACATTCCGATTCAATCACTTTAGATTTACCGCCATTGTCGATATTGATCCTGGCACTTAGCTAATTTTCAACCCAAACCGACTAGCAGTTCAATGACCCAAACAATTCCAAAAAAGCCTCGCAGCGTCGCGCCTCCTGGACAGGATAGCGTCAGTATTGTTGAAGATTTTCAGCAATACTTTAGCCACACCCTAGGACGCGACAGTCGGCGAAATTCGCCACAATACGAATTCCTTGCGTTAGCTATGACCTTGCGCGACAGACTCATGGCTGGCAGTAACCAAACTCGCCATGCCTACGAGCGCGAAGATAGTCGCCGAGTTTGCTACCTCTCGATGGAATACTTGTTGGGCCGCAGCATGCGCAACGCAACCCTAAATCTCGACCTCAACAAGGCTCTCGATGAAGCTCTCAACCAACTCGGACTGGAGCAAGAGGTTATCTTTGAAACCGAGCACGATGCGGGCCTTGGCAACGGCGGTCTCGGCCGGCTTGCCGCCTGTTTTCTAGACAGCTGTGCAACCCTCGGGTTGCCCGTTATCGGCTACGGCATTCGCTATCAATACGGCATGTTTCGGCAAAACATCGCAAACGGCCATCAAATCGAGGAACCCGACGCTTGGTTGCGCGGCGGCCACCCTTGGGAAATCGAACGCGCCGAGTATGAACAAGCGGTGCATTTTGGCGGTGAAGTCGAGCACTATCATGACGATCTCGGTCGCGCCCATGCGCGTTGGGTTAACACCCACGATGTTCTGGCGGTTCCGTTTGACGTGCCGGTGCCCGGTTACCACAACGGAATCGTCAACAACCTAAGGCTCTGGTCGGCACTTGCCACCGACGCGTTTGACCTTGAGGAATTCAATGCGGGTAGTTACACCGAAGCGGTTGCCGCTCGCACCGCGGCAGAGAACATTACGATGGTGTTGTATCCGAACGATGCCAGTGAAAACGGTAAAGAGTTGCGCTTACGTCAGCAATATTTTCTTGCCTCGGCCAGTCTCAAAGACGTCCTAAGACAGTGGCAAAACCGACATGGTGAAAACTTCACTGCATTTGCCGAGAAACACTGCTTCCAACTAAACGACACCCATCCGAGCATCGCCGTAGCCGAACTGATGCGGTTATTGATCGACCAGCACAATCTCGAATGGGATGACGCTTGGGCGATTGTCAGCCAATCCATGGCCTACACCAATCACACCTTATTGCCGGAAGCGCTGGAACGCTGGCCGGTTCGTTTGCTGGAACAACTGGTGCCAAGAGTGATGGAAATTATTGTCGAGATTAACCGCCGCTTTATCGCCGAAATTCAGGCGCGATGGCCCGACGATTCAAGTTATCAACAAAGAATGGCGGTCATCGAAGACAGTGCCGAGCCGATGGTGCGGATGGCTCATTTAGCAATTGTCGGCAGCTTTTCGGTTAATGGCGTGGCCGAGTTGCATTCCGACTTATTGAAAAAAGGCTTGTTTCGCGACTTTCACGCGCTTTGGCCAACACGATTAAACAACAAGACTAACGGCGTGACCCAAAGACGCTGGCTCAAAGCTTGTAATCCGAAGCTATCTCAGTTGATCAGTGACCAGATTGGCGATGGCTGGGTCTCCGATCTGAACCAACTCAACCAGCTGGCCCCGCTTGCCGATGATGCCGACTTTCGACTTTCGTGGCGATCAGTCAAACAGGCCAACAAACTAAAAGTGGTTGATTTAATCAAGACCACCTGCGAGATCGAAATTGACCCAAGCGCGTTATTCGATGTGCAGGTCAAGCGAATCCATGAATACAAACGCCAACTGTTGAATGTGTTGCACGTGATTCACCTACTTCAGCGAATTCGTCGCGGAGACACCGCCGACTGGACACCGCGCTGCGTCATCATTGGGGGAAAAGCGGCGCCCGGTTATCAAATCGCAAAGGCGATCATAAAACTAATCAACAACGTGGCCGCAGTGGTTAACTCTGACCCTAATACTGAAGGCTTGCTACGCCTGGTTTTTCTGCCGAATTATAATGTCAGCACGATGGAAACGCTCTGCCCCGGCAGTGATCTATCAGAACAGATTTCCACCGCTGGCAAGGAAGCTTCGGGCACTGGCAATATGAAATTCATGATCAACGGCGCGATCACAATCGGCACCCTCGATGGCGCCAACATCGAGATTCGGCAAGCGGTTGGAGCCGATCATTTTTTCCTCTGCGGCTTGAATGCTGAGGAAGTGGAGTTGACTCGCGAGAATTACGACCCCATTTCAATTGTCAACGCCGACGAAGATCTACGTGAGGTCATGGAAGTGCTACAAAGTGGGCATTTTAATTCGACCGAACCCGGAATTTTCGACGCCATTATCAACGGCATTCTCGACCCGCATGATCCGTGGATGACCGCAGCCGATTTTGCCAGCCTGGTTAAAGCGCAGCAACGAGTCGCAAAAGCTTATCAAGATCAAGAACACTGGACTCGCATGAGCATTCTAAACACGGCCGCCAGCGGGCGATTTTCTTCGGACCGGACGATCGGTCAATACAACGATGAGATCTGGAAGTTGCAGCCAGTCACACTGCAGCCAGACGCCTGACTAACCTCATGAGCCAGCGCGTTTTGCCGGGCACTCCCCAGCCACTCGGTGCCCATTGGGATGGGCATGGCGTCAATTTTGCGCTCTTCTCTGCCAATGCGAGCCGCGTGCAACTGTGCCTATTCGACCCACAAGGTGAACAAGAAATTGAGCGCATAGAGCTGCAGCAAAGCGACGACATCTGGCATCTCTATCTATCAGATTGCGGTGCCGGCACGATTTACGGTTACCGCGTCGACGGGCTTTGGCAACCGCAAAACGGTCATTGGTTTAATCCTCACAAACTGCTGCTCGACCCATACGCGAGGGCCTTACATGGTTCGCTCAGCTGGGATCAATCAGTGGTTGAAAGCTTCGACCGCGACGACTCGAATTCACTTCAAGCGAACGCTCTCGATAACGCCGCATTCGTGCCGAAGGGAGTCGTTGTCGATGAATTGTTTGACTGGCAACAGGACCAAGCACCGCGAATACCTTGGTCTAAAACCGTCATCTATGAAACCCACGTGCGTGGCTTCACCCGCTTATTCGAAAAGATCGATGCCGACTTACGCGGCAGTTATGCCGCACTCGCGAGCGAACCAGTCATCGACTACCTCACCTCACTGGGGATCACCAGTCTTGAACTGCTGCCGGTGCACAGCTTTATCGATGACCAATTTTTAGTTGATAAGGGGCTAGTCAATTATTGGGGCTACAACACCATCGGATTTTTTGCCGTTGAATCTCGCTATTCTGCAAGCGGTCAGCGCGATGAATTTAAGCACATGGTGAAACGACTGCACGCCGCTAATATCGAAGTGCTTCTCGACGTGGTTTACAACCATACCGCCGAGGGCGGCGCAACCGGGCCAACGCTGAGCTTTCGCGGCATCGACAACCTCAGCTACTATCGCTTAGCGACCGATGACCTAGCTGATTACATCAACCACAGCGGCTGTGGTAACAGTCTCGATTTGACTCACCCGAGAGTGTTGCAGATGGTGATCGATAGCTTGCGTTACTGGGTGACCGAGATGCACGTTGATGGCTTTCGCTTTGATCTTGCGGTCAGTTTAGGGCGTGGGTCGAAGGATTTCGATGACGCCAGTGATTTCTTTCGCCGCATCGAACAAGACGAGATCTTATC
>CBDTWQ010000063.1:0-8906 GCA_965364115.1 uncultured Gammaproteobacteria bacterium
CGCGACGAGTGGCAGACTGAAGATGCCAGTCGCTCCGGGTTCAGTCGAGGCGTCGATACCCATTCAAGCACCGGCCGGCTCCAGTTCGGCGATGAGAGCGATAACCTTTCTGCCAAGGGCCGGCGCTTCGCAGCGGTCTATCACTTGTTATCTTATGTAAACAATAACCGCTTGCGGTTGAAAGTTTTTGCGCTTGAGGACGATTTTCCGGTCATTCCCAGTGTGATTTCAGTTTGGCAGGTGGCCGACTGGTATGAACGTGAAGCCTTTGATCTTTTCGGTATTCTTTTTACCGGCCACCCTGATTTGCGTCGAATTCTTACCGACTATGGTTTCGTCGGTCATCCTTTTCGAAAAGATTTTCCTTTGGTGGGGCATGTCGAAATGCGTTACGACCCCGAAAAGGCACGTGTGGTATACGAACCGGTTACTATCGAACCGCGAGTGTTGGTGCCGAAGGTGAGGCGCAACGATCACCGTTACGTGGTCGATGAGACTCCTGAGGCGGCGCCTGATGCCGAAAAGCCTGATGCCTGAGATTAAGAATTACACCCTCAATTTTGGCCCGCAACATCCGGCGGCTCATGGTGTCTTGCGACTGGTGTTAGAAATGGATGGCGAAGTGATCGAACGCGCTGATCCGCATATCGGTTTGCTCCACCGTGGCACAGAAAAGCTCGCCGAGACTAAGCCCTACAACCAAAACATCGGCTACATGGATCGACTCGATTATGTTTCGATGATGTGTAACGAACATGGTTATGTGATGGCGATCGAAAAGCTGCTGGGAGTCGAAATTCCTTTGCGAGCTCAATATATTCGGGTGATGTTCGATGAAATCACTCGCATCCTCAATCATTTGATGTGGATTGGCACGCATGCACTCGACGTCGGTGCGATGACGATGTTTCTATACGCGTTTCGTGAGCGCGAAGATTTGATGGATATGTATGAAGCGGTTTCTGGCACGCGCATGCACGCGACTTATTATCGCCCTGGTGGTGTGGCCCGAGACCTGCCTGACGCAATGCCGCAGCATCAACAAAGCCGCTGGCGCAGTCAAAAAGATGCCGACCGATTAAATGAAAACCGGCAGGGCAGCATGCTCGATTTTGCCGAGGACTTCACCTCGCGCTTCCCGACCTATGTCGATGAGTACGAAACGTTGTTGACCGATAATCGGATCTGGAAGCAACGAACCGTGGGGATTGGCGTGGTCTCCGAGGACAGAGCTTTCCAACTCGGCTTCACCGGCCCCATGCTGCGAGGCTCGGGCGTGGAGTGGGATCTTCGCAAGAAACAGCCCTACGAGGTTTATGATCGTGTCGATTTTGATATACCGGTCGGTACGATGGGCGATTGCTATGATCGCTACCTAGTTCGCGTCGAAGAGATGCGTCAGTCGAACCATATCGTCAAACAATGTATCGCTTGGTTGCGCAATAATCCTGGCCCTGTGTTGACCGATAACCATAAAATTGCACCGCCAAGACGCGAAGAACTCAAGGCTGACATGGAAGGCCTGATCCATCATTTCAAGCTCTTCACTGAAGGTTATACCCTGCCAGAAGGTGAAGTCTATGCGGCGGTTGAACACCCTAAAGGCGAGTTCGGCGTTTTCTTGATTTCCGATGGTGCCAACAAACCTTATCGAGTTAAGGTGCGTGCGCCCGGGTTTGCGCACTTATCGGCGATGAATGAAATGGCTCAAGGGCATATGCTGTCAGATGTGGTGGCGATCATCGGCACGCAGGACATCGTCTTTGGGGAGATCGACCGCTAATGGCTTCGAAAATCAATTCAAAGCTAGGGTTGTTGAACCAACATACGCTTGAAGAAATCGATCACTGGGCGGCAAAGTTTCCACCAGAGCGTAAACGCTCGGCAGTGTTGCAAGCACTGGTTGCGACGCAACATCAAAATCAAGGGTTTTTAACCTCCGACTTAATGGATGCAGTGGCTGAATATCTCGAGCTGTCGGCGATCCATGTTTACGAAGTCGCGTCGTTTTACTCGATGTTTGAGACCAAGCCGGTGGCTCGGCATAATGTCGCGATTTGCACCAATATTTCCTGCATGCTGGTTGGCTCAGACAAGATTGTCGAGCATGTTGAAAACAAGTTTGGGATCAAGATTGGCGAAAGCACCGAAGATGGTCGAATTTATCTGAAGTGCGAAGAAGAATGTCTTGCTGCCTGTGCTGGCGGTCCGATGATGCAAGTTGATCATGTCTATCACGAAAACCTAACGCCGGATAAAGTTGATGAAATTCTGGATGCGCTGGAGTAATTATGGTTGATGAAGTTTGTTTTTCAACCCGACATTACGATCAATCTTGGTCGATGGAAAGCTATCTAAAGTCGGGTGGTTATCAAGCCCTGAAGAAAGTTTATGCTGAAGGCATGACGCCCGACGCAGTGATTGACGAAGTGAAGGCGTCTGGTCTCAGAGGGCGCGGCGGAGCCGGCTTTCCGACAGGCTTGAAGTGGAGCTTCATGCCACGCAAGGCGCCTGGGCAAAAATACATCGTCTGTAACTCAGATGAATCCGAACCCGGCACTTGCAAAGATCGTGACATTCTTCGATTCAACCCGCATGCATTAGTCGAAGGAATGGCCATAGGTGGTTATTCGATTGGTGCTACCGTTGGTTATAATTATATGCGAGGCGAATTCATGGACGAACCGTTTATACGGTTTGAAGCGGCGCTAAAAGAAGCTTATGAAGCGGGTTTCCTCGGCAAGAATATTCTCGGCAGTGGCGTCGATTTTGATCTTCACACGGCGCTAGGGGCGGGGGCTTACATCTGCGGTGAAGAAACCGCGTTGTTGGAATCTTTAGAAGGCAAGAAAGGTCAGCCGAGATATAAACCACCGTTTCCCGCTAATTTTGGCCTTTATGGCAAGCCGACCACGATTAACAACACCGAATCATTCGCCTCGGTGCCGTCAATCATTCGTAACGGCGCTCAATGGTTCGCTGACCTTGGCATCCCAAATAATGGCGGGGTCAAATTGTTCTCAATGTCAGGGCATTTAAACACCCCTGGAAATTTTGAGATTAGCATGGGGACACCATTCAAAGGCCTGCTGGAACTAGCGGGCGGGGTTCGTGATGGTCGCAAACTAAAAGCCGTAATTCCGGGTGGATCATCGGTGCCAGTGTTGCCTGCAGAGATTATGCTTGGCTGCGATATGGATTATGATTCAATCGCCAAGGCCGGTTCTATGTTAGGTTCAGGTGCGGTCATTTGTATGGATGAAACGACTGACATGGTGGTTGCGTTGCGGCGCATCTCGCGCTTTTATTTCTCCGAGTCCTGTGGTCAGTGCACGCCGTGTCGCGAAGGCACAGGCTGGCTCTACAGAGTGCTGAACCGAATCGTTGAAGGCAAAGGTCGGCCCGAAGATATCGAACAATTAGAAGAGGTCTCGCATAAGATAGAAGGGCGCACGATTTGCGCACTCGGCGATGCCGCAGCGATGCCAGTTTGGAGCTTTATTAAACACTTCCGCCATGAATTTGAATATTACATTGAGCACAAACGGTCGTTAGTCAACGATGCGGCTTAGGTCGAACGTTTTATGTGCGAGATTGGGTACAGTCACAGTTGGATAACGTAAATGAGTGATCAGATCACAGTTAACATCAACGGTCGCGAGATAGAGACGCAGGCAGGGCGCTTGTTGATTGACGTGGCTGATGAAAACGGCGTTGTGATTCCACGTTTTTGTTATCACAAAAAGCTCTCGGTTGCGGCCAATTGCCGCATGTGTTTAGTTGAGATTGAGCGATCGCCTAAGCCGATGCCTGCGTGCGCAACACAGTGCATGGACGGCATGATCGTTCGCACGCGTTCCGAAAAATCCATCTCCGCGCAGAAATCGACGATGGAATTCTTGCTGATCAATCATCCGCTCGATTGCCCTATCTGTGATCAGGGTGGCGAATGTGAACTGCAAGATGTCGCGATGGGTTTTGGTGAAGGCGTCTCCCAATATACCGAGCAAAAGCGAGTGGTTATGGACAAGAATATTGGTCCTTTGATCGCGACCGATTTTACCCGCTGCATTCACTGCACGCGCTGCGTGCGATTCGGTGACGAAATTGCCGGCATGCCTGAACTAGGCGCGACCGGTCGCGGTGAGTTCATGGAGATCGGAACCTATATTGAAAAATCGATCATCTCTGAATTGTCGGGCAATATGATTGATATTTGTCCGGTTGGGGCATTGACGGCGAAGCCTTCGCGTTACACCGCGCGCCCTTGGGAATTAACTCAGCACGCTGCTGTTTCAGCGCACGATTGCGTCGGCAGCAACACCTTTGTTCATACCCGAGGCCGTGACGTGATTCGCGTGGTACCGCGGGAGAATGAATCGATCAACGAGTCGTGGATTTCAGACCGAGATCGATTCAGCTACAGCTCGATAAAATCAGACAAACGGTTGTTGCAGCCGATGTTGCGCGAAAACGGTGAACTTAAGCCAGTGGACTGGGAAACCGCTTTAAATGCAGCGGCGGGTAAACTGAGCAACGCTAAAGGCAATATCGCCGCATTGGCCAGCCCGCAATTAACCTTAGAAGAGCACTTCTTGGCGCAAAAGCTGGTTCGTCAGTTGGGTTCAAATAATATCGATCATCGTTTGACCCAGGTCGATTTTTCAACTCAACAGCAATCTCCGGTGATGCCGTGGCTTGGCCGTTCGCTGGCTTCGTTAGAAACGTTGGATTCGGCGCTTATCGTTGCCGCTAATCTGCGTCTCGAGCAACCACTGTTATCGCATCGTATTCGTAAATCTGTGATTAACAATGGCGCTAAAATTTCGTCGATTGGCTATCAAAGCGGCATCTACAATTTCAACTTGCAAGATGAACTGGCCGGCTCAGCTTCACAAATCCTAGCAGACTTGGCGGCGGTCGCGGTTGCCGCGTCAAAAATCAGTGGCCAATCGCTGTCGTCGGAATTGCTCGAGTTGACCAAAGACTGTCGACCCAACAAAGCCCACAAAAGCATCGCCCAATCTTTGAGCAAGGCTGGAAACGCCGCGATCATCGTTGGTGTGCAAGCATTAGCACACCCTCAAATGAGCTTGATTCAACAGTTGTGTGAAGCGATCACCAGTGCCAGCGATGCAACGCTTGGCTATTTGTCATTGTCAGCCAACAGTGCCGGCGCTTGTCTTGCTGGCGCATTGCCGCATCGGCAGGCCGGTGGTTTAGCGCTTGATGAAAGCGGGGAAGACACGCTTGGGATCCTTGGAAGCAAACACAAAACCTTACTGGTGCTCGGCTTCAACCCAACGCTTGATATCAGTCCTGTTGCGCTATCCGATAAAAACGAGTCCATTATAGCGATCACAAGCTTTGACAGTGATTTCGTTCAGCAGCAAGCGGATATCGTTCTGCCGCTCGCCTCGACCCTCGAAACTTCAGGTAGTTTTGTTAATGTTGAGGGCTTATGGCAAAGTTTTAGGGCTTGCGTCGAGCCGCGAGGCGAGAGTCGGCCGGGTTGGAAAATATTAACCGCCTTGGGCCAGATTTTGGCTGCCGAACAGTTTGTTTACACTAGCGCCGCCACCGTCAAAGACGAACTCAAGGATCTATGCCGTGACGTCAGTTTGAGTAACCTGTGTGGCATCGAGGCGAGTGTGAAGAAGTTGCCACAGGACGCGGCGGGCCTGCATAGAATTGGCTTTGCGCCAATTTACGCGAGCGATGATATGACTCGTTTGTCGCCTTCTTTACAGGCAACCCCTTTAACAAAGTTGCAGTCAGCGGTAGCAATAAACGCCAAACAGGCCAAAACCTCGAAGCTGCTCGATAGTGAGATGGTTCGGGTCAAACAAGGATCAAGCCAAGCGATTTTGCCGCTTCGAATTGATGATGGAATTGCCGACGGCTGCGCGCTCATACCCCAAGGAATTGATGCGGTTAAGCACCTTCCCGTGACTCACGGCAAAATCACCTTAGAGAAAATATCCTGATGGATATTTTGCAGTCGTTCTGGGATTGGTTGCATGTGTATGTGCAATTCACCGTTTATAGCGGTGCCAAAGCGCTCATCATATTGCTGCCGCTGTTTATAGTCGTGGCTTATTACACTTATGCCGAGCGCAAAGTGATCGGCTTTATGCAGATTCGCAAAGGCCCCAATCGTGTTGGGTTTTGGGGCTTGTTACAACCTTTTGCAGACTTGTTCAAATTGATGTTCAAGGAAGTCATCATCCCAACCAATTCCAATCGCTACCTTTTTCTAATCGCGCCAGTGATCACTTTTGCACCATCGATGGCGGCCTGGGCAGTGATTCCTTTTGACGATAATCTGGTGTTCGGCGACATCAACGCAGGGTTGCTCTATATCCTCGCGATGACATCGCTGGGTGTTTACGGCGTAATTATTGCTGGATGGGCATCCAATTCGAAATACGCTTTGCTTGGCGCAATGCGCTCAGCTGCGCAAATTGTTGCGTACGAAATTGCGATGGGTTTCGCCCTGGTCGGGGTTTTGATGTTGAGCGGCAGTCTTAACTTGGGTGATATCGTTGATGGTCAGCGGGGTGGAATCAGTGAGTGGTTTGTTATTCCTTTGTTGCCATTGTTTTTCGTTTATTTGATTTCAGGTGTTGCTGAAACCAATCGTGCGCCTTTCGATGTGGCCGAGGGCGAGTCGGAGATTGTCGCAGGGTTCCATGTCGAGTATTCGGGCATGGCCTTTGCCGTTTTCTTTTTGGCCGAATATGCCAATATGATTTTGATCGCAATGCTTTGCGCATTGTTGTTTTTTGGTGGCTGGTTGAGCCCATTTCCTGATTTGATCGGCGACAGTATTTTCTGGTTATTTTTCAAAACCAGTTTTTTTATGTTGCTGTTTCTTTGGTTCAGAGCCACTTTCCCGCGCTATCGTTATGACCAGATTATGCGACTCGGTTGGAAGGTGTTGTTGCCAGTCACCATCTTTTGGTTGTTTGTAGTCGGTATCGCCATTTACTTCGAGGTCGGTTTATTCGTTTAACACTATGCTTGCGAAACTCAACTATTACCTAAAAAGCTTCCTCTTCCTTGAATTATTAAAAGGCATGGCGGTTACTGGACGATATTTTTTCCGTAAAAAATTCACCATCCAGTATCCCGAACAAAAAACGCCGATCAGCCCGCGATTTCGCGGCTTGCATGCGCTGCGTCGCTATGCCAACGGAGAAGAACGCTGTATCGCTTGCAAACTGTGTGAGGCGGTTTGCCCAGCGCTCGCGATTACGATTGAGTCGGAGCAACGCGAGGATGGCAGTCGGCGCACGACCCGCTACGACATCGATTTGTTCAAATGCATCTATTGCGGTTTTTGCGAGGAAGCTTGCCCGGTCGACTCGATAGTCGAGACCAATATTTTTGAGTATCACTTTGAGAATCGGGGTGAAAACATTATGACCAAAGAAAAACTGCTGGAAATTGGCGACCGCTACGAAGCGCAACTTGCTGCCGATCGTTCAGCTGACGCGCCTTATCGGTAATCGGCCATGGTAGAGACCGTCATTTTCTTCGTTTTCGCCGTCTCAACGGTAGTCACTGCAACAGCGGTGGTGACCGTTAGGAACCCAGTTCATGCGGCACTGTTTTTGGTGCTCACCTTTTTTACCAGTGCGGTTATCTGGTTATCGCTGGAGGCCGAGTTTCTAGCGATCACTTTGGTTCTGGTGTATGTAGGCGCGGTGATGGTCTTATTTCTCTTCGTGGTGATGATGCTTGATATCAACATTGCTCGATTACGCGAAGGTTTCGTGCGCTACCTGCCACTCGGTTTGTTGGTTGCAGGGATTATGCTGCTGTTAATGTTGAATGTGGTTACGAGCGATATTTTCGTGATTGATGCGGCCTCACAACCCATTCCAAAGCCAGCCGACTACAGCAATACTGAAGCCTTAGGCGAGGTGCTTTATACCGAATATGTTTTTGCTTTTGAGATTGCTGCGCTGATTTTACTGGTTGCCATTGTTGCGGCTATATCGCTAACCATGCGCAAACGCTCAGCCACTAAATATCAAGTGCCTTCCGATCAAATTAAAGTACGTAAATCAGATCGACTACGCGTGGTGAAAATGCCAACTAGTGAGAAACAGGCATGACGGTTTCACTCAGCCATTACCTGATTCTAGCGGCGGTTTTGTTCAGCATCTCGTTGGCGGGAATTGTTGTTAATCGTAAAAACCTGATCATATTGTTGATGTCGATCGAGTTGATGCTGTTAGCGGTTAATCTCAATTTCATCGCTTTCTCGCACTATCTTGATGATCTTGCCGGGCAGGTTTTCGTTTTCTTTATTTTAACCGTTGCCGCAGCCGAAGCAGCAATCGGGCTGGCGATTTTGGTGGTGCTGTTCCGTAATCGACGGTCGATTAATGTTGCGGATATCAACGAGTTAAAGGGATGACGATGGAAACTGTTTATCTCCTAGCGCCGATGAGCTGCTTGCTTGGGGCTTTGCTGGCAGGGTTCTTTGGCAAGTCGATAGGGCGGGCGGGTGCGCATTGGGTGACTATCCTTGGCGTCGGCGCGGCTTTTGTTCTGTCGTTGATTGTGCTGAAAGACGTCACGATTGATGGTGCAGCGGTTTACAACCAATCAATCTATACTTGGATGCTGAGTGATGGTATTCGGTTTGAAGTGGGTTTCCTGGTTGATGGTTTGACCGCATTGATGATGACCGTGGTGACCGCCGTGTCACTCGCAGTGCACGTTTACACGATTGGCTATATGCATGATGACCCCGGTTATCAACGTTTCTTCAGTTATATCTCGCTGTTTACTTTCGCCATGCTGATGCTGGTGATGTCAAACAACTTCCTCCAATTGTTTTTTGGATGGGAGGCGGTTGGCGTGATTTCCTACCTTTTGATCGGTTTTTGGTA
>CBDTWQ010000064.1:0-8667 GCA_965364115.1 uncultured Gammaproteobacteria bacterium
CCGATGTCATAACGTTGCTCCTGTTCAACATCGTACAAGAATAAAAGCCGCTCGTTGCTCAGATCATCCGGATAGGTATCTGACAAAATCCATTTGCCATCGGGCGAATAAGTCATGTGCCCGTTTTCGTTCAATGATTCGGCACCGATCACCTCAACCTCGCCACTTTTCTGGTCATAAAGGTGGTAATGGATCTCGCCTTGATGTGGGCCCCAGACAATAATCTGGTGATCATTTTTCCACGCGGGGTGCGAGATTTGATACTCCGATTTCTCGTAATCAAAGACCCCAACCTGCGCTGCGTCAAAACCGCTTTGCAGTTGTGGCAGTGGGTGGTCGGTACATTCCAGCAAGCGCAAATCAGAGCCATCCGGGTTAACCCTGAAGAGTCGATGCAAAAAGCAGGTTTCATCCTCAACTCGTTCAGTCCAACGATGAATAAACAGGAACTGCGTCGAGGCCGGGTTGATTTCAAGATGCGTCACCCAGTGGGTCGCCGATGCCATCGAAGCCACCGGTTGAAACTGAGTCAATGATTGCAGGCTCAGAATTAATTCAGCTTCACCTGAGTGAAGATTCATCCGATAAATTCCGTCCTCGGCTGGTGCATTCTCCAGTGCCGGCTCAAGCTCACTAGCGCGATAGCCAATCGTCGGATGGGTCACCTCAAAACGCGAATAGTCAACGCACAGCGCCCAATCACTGTTCGGCGCCACCACATAAATCGGCAAGGCCAGAGCCCGCGATTCACCGCTGTTCAGATCACAAACCGTCGCACAAAAATCGGCATATGGTTCATCCGCGGCCGAAACTTGGCGACGCGAATTGAATATAAATTGGCGGCCAGGCAATCCATTCAACCACTGCAACTGGCTGCCCATCTGCCAATTCCAAGCCGTGGTTTCAGCTACCGTGTGAAATCGATCGGCGTCATCGAGATCGAAGTAACCGACTTCGGCGATCTCGCTGCCATCGAGGTCAGCGGTTCGCATCGACACTCGCTGCGCCAACAGGTAACGCCCGGATGTATCCCAAGGAGATTTATTGTAATAGCCAAAGAAATGGTGCTGCTCACCCTCGCCCAAGCGACGCACTGGGCAGGGATACCAAATAGCGGAAGTGTCAGTCACTTAATTCCGGTCACTTGATTTCAATCACTCGGTTTTCAGTCACTTGATTTTAGGGCATGTGGCTTGAAGGATAACGCCCGATAAAAATCAACAACGAACAACTCGCACTCACTAATGATGGAGAATTTTTGAGAGGAAAACCTGCGCACGTTCGCCACGCGTGGTGCCAAAGAACTCATCTTTGGAACAGTCCTCTTCGATGCGGCCTTCATCCATGAAAATAACCCGGTTGGCCACTCGGCGAGCAAAGCCCATTTCATGGGTTACTACCATCATGGTCATGCCATCAGCGGCGAGTTCGACCATCACGTCGAGCACTTCGTTGATCATCTCGGGGTCGAGCGCCGAGGTCGGTTCGTCAAACAGCATCGCGATCGGGTCCATCGCCAGCGCTCGCGCAATCGCCACTCGCTGCTGCTGACCACCGGAAAGCTGCGCCGGGTGCTTGTTCGCCTGGTCGACAAGGCCGACCCGCTCAAGCAAACGCATCGCATTTTGCTTCGCCTCAGTTTCATCTCGATTGAGCACTTTGAGTTGAGCCAGCAGGATATTGTCGATCACCGAAATATGCGGAAACAATTCAAAATTCTGAAACACCATGCCAATTCGCGAACGCAACTGCGGCAAATTGGTTTCCTTCGCCCCCACCGAAACACCATCGACAAACACCTCGCCCTTCTGAAACGGTTCGAGGCCGTTGACACATTTGATCAGGGTTGACTTGCCCGAACCGGAAGGGCCACAAACCACCACAACCTCGCCCTTTTCAACCTCAGTGCTGCACTGGTTGAGCACCTGAAAGTCGTCATACCATTTGCTAACATCGTTAAGTTTGATCACTGCACGAACTTCCTCTGCAAGCGTTTGACCAGCAACGAGCCGGACAAACAGATAACAAAATAAACCAGAGCCACCGCGGTAAACATTTCAAGAATGCGGTTCTCCCGGTTGGCGATCAGATCAGCACTGACGAGGAAATCCTTGACCCCGACAACATAGACCAGTGACGTGTCTTGGAACAAAATAATCGCCTGAGTCATCAGAATCGGCACCATGTTTCTAAACGCCTGAGGCAACACCACATAACGCATGTTTTGGGTGTAAGTCAGGCCGAGCGCCTGACCGGCATGAATCTGACCTTTGCGCACGCTTTGAATTCCCGCCCGCATAATCTCGCAATAATAAGCCGCCTCGAACATCACGAACGCGACTAGCACCGAATAAAACCCGCCAATCGGACGACCAACAATGTGTGGCACCAGAAAATAGAACCAGAAAATAACCAGGATCAACGGCATCGAACGGAAGAAATTAACATAACTGCCAGCGCAAAATGACAAGGCACGATAAGGCGAAAGCCTCGCCAGTGCCAGCAAGGTGCCCAACACCAAGCCACCACCAATCGCAATCACGGTCAGAATTAAAGTGGTTTGCATGCCCTCAAGGAGGAACCGCCAATTGTCGAAAATAACCGCGGTATCAAAATCGCTAAACATACTATTTCGCCCCGAGGGAGATCATCCCAGGAATTCGCACCCGACCTTCGATAATTCTCATCAACAACATCACGATTGAAGTCACCACGATATAGAGCAGCGTGGCGGCGGTGAACGCCTCGAAACCCTGAAAGGTGTACTCCTCGATTTGACGCGCCTGTGCGGTTGTTTCAAGCACGCCGATGGTCAGTGCGACCGAAGAGTTTTTGAATATGGTCAGGAATTCGCTAGTCAGCGGTGGCACGATGATGCGATAAGCAACCGGCAACAACACATACCGATAAACCTGCGCCGGGGTCAGCCCCATCGCAAGACCGGCATTTCGCTGCCCTTGCCCAATCGACATAATTCCAGCGCGAACCTGCTCGGCAACCCGCGACGCGGTGTATAGCCCGAGGCAAATCACCGCGGTGGTGAATTCGGGCATCGGTAATTCGCGTTTGACCCACATCCCGGCATCGTGCGGCAACAGTTCAGGGACCACGAAATACCACAGAAACATCTGCACTAGCAGCGGAATGTTGCGAAAAAATTCAACGTAACAGGTGGCTGCACCACGCAACCATTTATGCTCAAGGGTGCGGGCGATGCCGACGATTGAGCCGAGCGAAAAAGCCAGCACCCAAGCCATCAACGAGACGGAGATGGTCCACAAAAATCCGGACACCAACCATTCAAAATAGGGCTCTCGAAAAAGCACGCCCCAGTCCCAGTTATAACTCATGATGACCCCCGCGAATAACGACATTCGAACCGGACAAGATGGCTGTCCGATTCGAAATCATTGCCAATCAAGCCGTGGTTAGTGCGGCAGAGCCTGAATTTCAAATGCCATCTTCAGCGCGTCGCTGATCGGCATGTTGATGTTGGTAGGGCCCGGATTGAACCACTTGTCGTAAATTTTTCTGGCTTCGCCTGAGCGCATCAAATCGGCCATGGTGACAGTGCCGATGCGACGATAAAGCGAGTCATTCTGCGGCACCATGATGCCGTAGGGGTCGTAACTGAGGAAACGCCCGGTGACTTGAAAATTGTCTGGCTTTTTCGACTTCGAAATCAAACCGTAAAGCAGCACGTCATCCGATGCGTAAGCGTCGGCCCGACCACTCTCAACCGAAAGCCAACCTTGCGGGTGGTCTTTCACCATCAGCGTCTTGATATTGATGCCGTTTGCTTTGGCCACTCGTTTGATCGCTTTTTCGTTAGTCGTGCCAAGTGACAGCGCCACGGTTTTGCCGTCAAGGTCTTCGAGTTCCGTGATCCCAGACCCTTTGCGGGAGGCGATTTTGGTGCCTGTGATAAAGGTGACCGGCAGATAATCGACCTGCTTCTGACGGGTTAGATTATTAGTGGTGGAACCACACTCGATATCGATTGTGCCATTTGCCATCAGCGCGATACGCGTCTGTGAGGTGACCGGCACCAGGTTGATTTCAAGCTTCGGCATTTTCAGCTCTTTCTTGACTGCATCGATGATTTTCATGCAAAGGTCGATCGAATAACCCTGCGGCTCACCGTCTCTGCCGATGTAAGAAAATGGTACAGAAGACTCGCGATGCCCCATGTTAATCGAACCGCGTTCTTTGATTCGCTCGAGCACTCGGCTATCGGCCGCGAATGATGTTGGCGAGCTCAGCACAAACGCCGCCGCTAACGTGAAAAGACTCAATTTTTTAATCATGTCACTTCCTCTGGTTATATTATTATTGGTTCCCAGCTGCTTTAGATAAGTTGCGATCTAATGGTAATTTGAGCAATCGGGATCAAAAGATACTATCGGATGGGTCTCGATTAATCAATTCGAGCACCATTTTGCGATTCATAACGTCGGCAATCAACTAGCCAGAGAGATTAAAGCGATTGGTTTTTATTTCTTACTTCCAGAGTTTTAGCGGAAATTTTAGTGACAAATTTAACCAGCAAAGCTGTAGCATCATGCAGCCGCTGGTGTGTCACTGACCACCAGGTAGTCGGCAAAGTGACGCGTCACTCCTCTAGCTAATCAGTGAGACAATACGGCCATCGAAAAACACCACAGCCGCGAGGGACCCTAGTAATGAATCGAAAACTTGAAAACGCCCGCAATCTCTACCTGATCGGCATTCGCGACGGTAAACCTCAACAAGCGATCAAAGCTTATACTGGAGAGCGCTACACCCAGCACAGTGCCGGTGTCAAAACGGGTCAGGCAGGCTTCATCGAGTTTTTCGAAACCTTCCTTAAACGCAACCCGATCCGCCAGATCGAAGTGCTGCGCGCGTTCACCGACGGCCCTTTCGTATTCGTCCAGGTTGCACAATCGCTCAACCACGGTGAATCGAAGTATGTGACGATGGACATGTTCGACACCGATGACAACGACAAGATTATCGAACATTGGGATGTCATCGCCGCTGATAGCCAAACCCCATCGTCAAACGACCTGATCGGTGGCGAGGTAGAGATCACCGACTTAGATAGCACCGAAGCAAACAAAAACCTTGTCAAAAACTTCCTCAAACTCGCGTTTGTTGAAGCACAGACAGACAGCTTCGATCGTTTTGTCGACCCGAACATCGTTCAGCACAGCGCCTGGTTTGACGGTGGCATAGAGGGCTGGCGGGGTTGGCAAACATCCGGGGTACGCTATGAATTCATTCTGCAAATCATCGGTCAAGGCAACTTTGTTGCCTCGCTCAGCAAAATGCGAATCGACGGACAGGACCATGCCGGGTTTAATCTGTTCCGACTCAGCAACGGCAAAATTGTCGAGCATTGGGACTGCATCGAAACCATCGCCGCACGTGAAGAATGGGTTAACAGCGGCAAATTTTAGACCTGCAAACTAAACCGATGTTGACCGTTATTTAAAAGTCGCCGCGTTCGCCTAGCCTTACTTGATTCCCGATTCCGCATAGGGCGAATGCGTGAGCACTCGGGTGAAGCCTTTGCACCGAACTTTTAGCTGTACTGTCCTAAATTATTGGAAAATCTCAAAACCGGAATTTCGATTTAATAGGTGTACTGTCCCAGAATGATGGGAATTTTGGCTAATAGGTATACTGTCCCCGATTATTGGAAGATTTGTTGGCGGTAGATTTGGCGTTGGTTGCCTTGGTAGATGCCAAACGAGGCGCGCGCGCTTGGATCATCATCGAATTCGCCGTCTTGGTCCCAATCCCAGCGCAGCCAGAGGTGATTGGCGACATCGAGTTGGCTGATGGCGTCGATGTAACCATTGATACCTGAACCAGGGGCGCTGAAGCTGAGATCGATCTCGCCAGCAACGGCGGGGTTATGATCGATGGTGGTAATCGATGAACCACCACTCAAGCTCGACACCAAATTCAGGTCCGTAGCCTCTATCGAAGTGCAGTTATCGGTCAAGCTGGCGACAAAACTAGTGCCATTCCAATGCTCAACGATGGCAGGCATCGACAAAGGTGCAATTTCAGACCCATGCGCATTGGTCATTCGCAAGCGTCCAAAGTTGATGCTGATTGCAGCAGGGTCAAGTCGATGGGTGCCCGCAACATAAGCGGTCGTAACCTCACCATCAGCTACCTCGGTGATCTCTGGATTGATGTCTGAGTTAAACGGCGACACCTGACTATTCGCTGCCTTACTCGTGCCTGCTGCCGGCGCCGTGAGGCCATAGCGATAGCTATCGCTGCCCAGGGTGTAGGCAAGCACACCATTGTTTTGAGAAATATAGCTCATGCTGGCAGCGCCATAGGCAACTAGCAATGGCCCGGCATCGCTGCCGGATGTGCCGTCGTCTTGAGTGACTGTCACCGTCATGCTGCTGGCGTCGAGTTTTTCAAAGGCATCGCGATAGTTTTGGGTTACATTGCCTTGAACGTTCAAAGCCGAAATAGCGACCTGCGGATGTGCCCCGCTTCCATATCCAAAGCTCTGGCCCATATAGGTGGATGAAGTGCAGGCACTCTCAAAAGTACCATTGTTTACTACGCTTAAATCAAAACGGTCGGGCACAAAACGCCCGACGATAATGTCATCGCTAGCGAGGTCGGCGCTGACTTCGCCGAGATAGCTGGTCGCCGAGGCCTGCAACGTAAAACTGCCAACTTCGTCATATTGCAGATTGGTCGGGTTGGCTTCACCACTGCTGAAACTCGCCTCAAGCTGCGAGCCATTGCTGAGTGTTCCAACGGTGCCGGTGGCAGGTGTGAAACCGCCGGCTGAGGCGCTAAGCGGGGTGTCCCAGGCGTAGCTGGGTGTGACTGAATTATCATTGTAGCTGCGGCCGCTATCGAGCACGCCATCGTTATTGGCATCGTCAGCCGATGCCCACAGCACTCCGGCGACAGTGGCTTCGAAATCGGCACCGGCGGCGGTAAATATCGCGCTGGTGGCGGCTGAACCACTTGGGTTCACGGTCGCGCCTGCTTGAATATCGGTCACCGCCAAACCAAACGGGCGCACCGTTAATTGAGTGCTGGTTCCAGTAATCACCTGGTCGGAATGACTGAGTGAATCATCCGTGATGGTGACGGTATATTGCCCCACATCAGTCGTCACCAAGCTGAAATCATGTTGCCCTGGGGTGGCAGAGAAATCGAGGGTCAGATTATCAAACCCCGGTGGCGCACTAGGGATCGCGACGCCGTTGATGGTTGGTTCGCTAGCGCCGGCCAACACGCCACCCCGATCGACGCTAACCTTGAGACCCTGAGCGTTCGAGGCGTAATTGGTGTCGATTCCACAGTTACCCGTGCCCGGGTCACTTTTCCACAGCGCCAGATTCATCGCCTGCGGGCGACCCGCCACCTGAATGGGGTCTTCGCTGATCACCAACACGTTATCACCAAAGGTGATGTTACCGCTGGTGCCGTTAACATCGACACCGACATCATTAACCGTAATCGTGAGCGCCTCGGCGTGGGAATTGCTTAGGTCGAGCACGATGTCACCGGCATCGGCAACATCAAAGCTGTAATCGACATTGCCATTATCACTGGTATGAGGGCTAGGCACCGTGGGGTTGGTCGCGGTGTTCACCGCCCAATTGCCGTGCCCAGTGCTAGTCGAGATGTCGACAACACCGCTATAACTTGGCACCAAGTTATTGGACGCATCGCGCGCGCTGATTGTCACGGCATGCGCCAGACAAGTGCTCGCCGACGCAGCGGCACTGACCTCGAAGTGATCAAGACTGGGCGTACACGAGACAGCACCGCCGTCCCAACGGTTGCCGGCCAGATTATTGCTGTGAATCGATTGAATTTCGTCGACAGACAGCGCGTCATCAAAAATTAAGTATTCGTCGATCAAACCCCGCATGCCGTCATAAAAAGGATCTTTGCCAATATAGATCGGACCCGTGTTGTGAATTGAGGTGCCCGTAAGGGTAAGCGAATCAGCCATTGAGCCGTCAAAATACGTCTCGAGTTGGGTGCCTGATTTGACCAAGGTCACCATGGTCCAGACGTTTAACCCAATGACAGGGGTGGGGTAGTAATTTTCATTCCAATGTGCAGTGGTGCTCACAACTTGGAGAACACCGTTATATTCGCCAGATCTTAACCAAGCCGCGAAAGTCCTGTCGGTGTTATCAGTGCCTTTGCGTGACAATGTGCGATAGTCACTCAACTGGGTTGGATCCAGCTTGACCCAGAAATTGACCGTGTAGTCAGCGCCATCTTTACCAACCTCCAGCTCAGTGCTGTTGGCGACCAACACGTGGTTGGTGCCGTTAAATTCAGCGGCATTACAGACAAGCCCGGCCACAGGTCGTGAGCTGTTAACCGCTACACCATGGTTACCGTAGCCACTGGAATCAATCACTTCGCCGGCCGTGCCGCTCCATGACACTTCATCGAAGCCCAAATTGGCGACCAAACCGCAACCGCGGCGTGCGTTCATATCAGCCATAATCTCGGCCGCGGTCTGGGCGACGTCGTAAATACGAACTTCGTCCATAATGCCGTCGGCAGCGGTATGGTAAGTATTTGGAAAATCAGTGATTTTATCGCCAAAAGATAAAGTTTCCAGACCGTCCAAAAGGACAGTGGTGGCCTTGGTCGTCGTCGCCTGAAGCA
>CBDTWQ010000065.1:0-8612 GCA_965364115.1 uncultured Gammaproteobacteria bacterium
CCATTTAGTAGGGCCATTTAGTCGAGCAATTCAAGCGAGAAACCCGCAGTCAAACAAGCTGACGCTCAGAGATTCAATTTCACTTCTTTCGACGGCGGCGTGAGCGTCGTCCGCGGTCTTCATCGCCCTCTCGCTCAGCCTTCGGTTTAGGTTTTGGCAAGACGACCACCTTACTCAGCTCCTCATAGGGGTCGGTTTTATGCGGGATCGCCATCGCTTCGATGAAGAAGTCTTGGAATTGAGGCTCGAGTGCCGTTTCGATTTTTTCGACCTTAGGCAATATCTCGCCAATCTCCATACGCGATGGAAAATTGAGCAACGCAATCCGCGCACCGGTGCCTGCCGCATTGCCCACCGAACCGACCTTTTCCAAATCGCAGTCGGGGATCAGTCCGAGCACCATCGCATATTTAACATCGATATGGCTGCCAAACGCACCCGCAAAACCAATTCGATCGACTTTTTCGATCCCCATGCGGTCGATCAACAAGCGTATCCCCGCGTGCAATGCCGCCTTAGCAAGCTGGATTGCGCGCACGTCGTTTTGGGTGACTCGAATTGGCCGCTCGCCTTCGCGCAGCACGTATGAATAGGTCCGCCCATCTTTGATGATCCGATCACTGTCTTTTCCCACTACCGGGCCGATCACTCCATCTTGATCGATCACACCCGCTAGATACATCTCGGCAACCACTTCGATAATCCCCGAGCCACAGATGCCACTGACCCCAACCCGCGCACTCTTTTGCTCGAACTCCGGGTCATCTGACCAAGTTTCGCAACCGATCACACGAACCTTCGGCTCCAGCGTTTCCAGGTCAATCCGCACGCGTTCAATCGCACCGGGAGCAGCGCGTTGGCCGCCACTGATTTGAGCGCCCTCAAAGGCAGGCCCAGTCGGGCTTGAAGCCGCGAGCAAGCGGCTTCGATTGCCGAGCACAATCTCGGCATTGGTGCCCACGTCAACCAACAACACAATTTCTTCCACGAGATCAGGTCTCTCAGACAGAATCATCCCCGCGGTGTCGGCACCAATGTGCCCGGCAATGCAGGGCAAGGTGCAGACTCGAGCTTCGAGGTGCAAATGAATATCTAAATCGGCCGCGCGCAGCACTTGGGTTTGATCGGTCGTCAGCGTAAACGGCGCACTACCCAGCGGGGTTGGGTCAATCCCCAAAAACAGATGGTGCATGATCGGGTTGGCGACCACGGTCACATCCAGAATATCTTCAAGCGCAATGCCGGCACTTTTGGCCGCGCGTTTCGCTAGCTGATTGAAGGCATCGCGCACCACTTCCGTCATCGCCACGTCACCGCCTTCATTCATCATCACGTATGAAACGCGGCTCATCAAATCTTCGCCGAATCGTATCTGCGGGTTCATCGTGTCGGCGGTGGCCACTATCTCGCCAGTCGCCAAGTCACATAATTGAGCGGCGATTGTGGTCGACCCTAGATCGACCGCGAGACCATAAACCTGTTGCTTGATTCCCGGCCAAACGGCAATGATTTGCTGAAATTGGTAGACCGCCACGGTGACCTGCCGAGCCGCCTTTGCTAGGGCGGGTTGCAGCAGACGCAACTGCGACATCTCGCAGTCCATCAGCGGCAACTCATGTTCGCTGATCAAAGCTCGCTGCAGACGACGCTTATCCGAAATAGGCGAATGCATATCGGGTTCAGGCAAAGTCACGGTGAACAATTGCACGGCGGGCTGAACCTGAATGTCGTAAGCGGTGATCGCCTTGGCGATGTGTTGTTTGTGCTGTTGGCTCTCTTCCGGCACGTCGACGACCAAATCGCCAAGAATGCGAGCATTGCAACCCAACCGTCGGCCCTCTTTGAGCCGTTTTTTAGACTGATGATGACGTTCAGTCTCGGTGAAGTCAGAGAGGTGTTCCGCGCGGGAGCTAATGCCGTGCTTAGAAAATTCGCCTTGCTGCGGCAACACTTGGCATTTGCGGCACTTGCCTTGACCGCCACAAATCGACTCCAGGTCAACCCCTAGACGCTGAGCGGCCTGCAACACCGTGGTGCCGAGTGGCACTTGCCCACGCAGGCCCGAAGGCATGAACAATACGTTGGCTTCGTTTGTTTTCATCGAACTCAAGCTGACGGGCGGCGGCGACCGCGACGACCGGTGCCACGTCGACCAACACTGCCTTCGGGTGTGGGTTCACGAAACTGCTTAATCCAACGCGAGCAATCCGGGTCTTTGCCGAGCATCACATCGGCGCCCATGCTGGCTGCAACCACTTCGGCATGCAGAGGATTAGTGATCGCCGAAGTCATTCCCGCCTGAATCGCCATGCTGATAAACGCGCCATTAAAACCGTTACGATTAGGCAAACCAAAACTAATGTTAGAGGCACCGCAAGTGGTGTTAACTTTCAGTTCGGTGCGCAAGCGGTGAATCAGTTTCAAGACTTCGCGGCCGGCGGTGTTGATTGCACCAATCGGCATCACCAGCGGATCAACCACTACATCACAGGCTGGAATGCCGTAATCGGAAGCTCGATTGACAATTTTTTTCGCGACTTCGAAACGCACATTGATGTCTTCAGAGATGCCCGTCTCGTCGTTCGAAATCGCGACCACCGCAGCGCCGTGTTTCTTCACCAAAGGCAAAACGCGATCGAGGCTTTCATCTTCACCGGTGACCGAATTGACCAATGCCTTGCCTTGATAAACCGCCAGCCCTGCTTCGAGCGCGTCGATGATCGAGGAATCAATGCTTAAGGGCACATTGGTTAGCCTTTGCACCAGTTGCACCGCTTCAGCCAGAATGCGAGGCTCGTCAACCAATGGAATGCCCGCGTTCACGTCCAGCATATGTGCACCGGCCTGAACTTGAGCGATGGCATCGCTTTCGACTCGGCTGTAGTCGCCGTTTTTCATCTCCTCCGCCATAATTTTTCGACCCGTTGGGTTGATTCGTTCACCGATAATCACAAAGGGACGATCGAAACCAATCACTAATTCTTTCGTTGCTGAACTGACAACCGTTTCGGTCATGGGTGTTTCCTCAAAAGTAATGCTTCATTA
The DNA here is from genome assembly GCA_965364115.1 of uncultured Gammaproteobacteria bacterium. Lineage (GTDB taxonomy): Bacteria > Pseudomonadota > Gammaproteobacteria. Next base: position 3,046 of record CBDTWQ010000065.1, read on the forward strand.
ATTAACGAGCTTATTAACGAGCTAACTGAAGCGCTAATTAACGGTCTAACTAACGGGTTAATTGGCGCTTTCCAATCATGCTTGGAAAGCAAAATTCTCGCCTTGCTCATGTCGCTGAACCTAGGCTAGAGTCGAGGGGTTCTTCAGAACCCGGATACCAGGGCACCCGACCTTCGAGCACGCCCGATTGCTGAATGATATCGGCAACTGATTCTTCCTGACGATAGGCCATCACATGGACACCACTGATGCCTTCAATCTCACGAATTTGCTGAATCAACTCGACGCATATCTTCTGGCCCTCTTGCTTCGGCGCTTTCGCTCCCTCAAGTCGCTTGATCAGCGAATCTGGAATGTGAATGCCAGGGACATTGTTACGAATCCAGAGCGCCGTGCGCGCTGATGCCAGTGGTCCGACACCCGGCAGAATGAAAATTTTCTCGAGCAGGCCCAGATCTCGCGACTTGGCCATAAATTGTTTTAACTGCGGCACGTCAAAGACATATTGCATTTGAATGAACTGCGCGCCCGCCGCGATCTTCTTGGCGAGCCGGTAAGGTCGAAAATCAACCGGTGGCGCGCTTGGATTTTCAGCCGCGCCAAGAAACATTTTGGGTGGTGTGGTGATCGGACGACCACTGAGGAAACGCGATTCATCGCGCATCCCACGAATCGTTTCCAGCAAAGATAGGCTATCGAGGTCAAACACCGGTTTGGCCTCAGGATGATCGCCGACTTGAACACCGTCACCACTCAGGCAAAGCACGTTGGTTACGCCCATTGCGGCCGCACCAAGCACTTCGCCTTGAATCGCGATGCGGTTGCGATCTCGACAGGAAATTTGCATCACCGGCGAGTAACCGACGTTGGTCAATAGCGCGCACATCGCTACGCTCGACATATGACAATGCGCACCTGAGCCATCGGTCGCGTTCATTCCGTCAACGTAACCATCGAACACGCTCGCACGCTCATAAACATCGGAGGCCAGCGCTGAATCAGGAGGCGATAGCTCCGCCGTCACCGCAAATTTGCCCGAGCGCAAAACGCGTTCCAGCCGCCCTCCGGAGCTGTGCCCTTCGAGCACCGGAAGAGGAGTACCCAGACGATTCTCAGTGGGCGTAATCATTCGCGATTTTCGGCCGATGCGGCTTTTCTTTGCTGAACTGCGCGTAACCACGAAGAACGGTTCTTCAGCAAATGATCGACCGGCAATTCCACTTGGCGAATGGCTTGCTGATCTTGCATTTGCTGGCTGCCGCGCCATGCTTCAACCCAAACACAACGCATTTCGGGCTTTACTTCGCAATTGCCATTTAAACGCACCCCGCCACATGGACCATTACGAATCGACTTCGGACAATTCATCGGACAGGACATGCCGCTCGAGCTCAATCCGCATTGGCCGCACATTTGGCAATCGAAGAGCAACCCTTTGACCGCCTGTTCGATCACTCGCACCGGTTTTTCAATGCGTTGATAGCCGATTAATTTGAACAACGGATGAAGCAACCCAAAGGCGAATTCAAAACCGCGATAAAAGCGTTCGAACCCACGCGAATGAGTGACTGACCAATAGCGAATTTTAGACATCTCAGCCGCCATCACGCATCCAACTGACGATGTTCATCGACACCGCTGGCACGAATCAAAGTTTCCAGCACCTCTTCGGTGTAATGGTTTTCGAGATGAAGCACTAACTTTTCCGCTTGTTCATTAATATCGCCTTGATAAGGTTGAGCCACGTCATGCCACGGCTCAAACAGAGCATCGTGTTGCTTCTTTTTAAGACGATAGGCGGCACGCTCGATCGCCTTCATAAACCGAGCCGACAACCGCAATCGCTGGCTACGGCGACCCTGTCGAACCACCACACGGCCCGGAATGTCTCGCCAATAGACTATTTTTATTTGCGCCACAGCGCTTCCCGCATGGCGGCATCTAGTTCGGGCACCATTTCACCCATGCCGGTGTGGATCCGCTCAAAGCGCAAACCCAACTGGTCGGCAGCGGCTCGTGCTAGCTCGGTGATTTCGTCGGAGTCGGTTTGTGCCAAATAAACCAGCCGCGTGTAATTGCCGAAATACATCGGCAACAGTTCAGGGTGACGGTCGATGCCCAAAATTTCGATTACTAGACGCTGAAAATGTTGGGCCAAGAAATCAGTTAGATAAAAGGTGCCCGGCTCTTCTTCTTGCAGTTGTTCATAAACATCACGCCCGGCCAGAAAATCATAACAGTGCGCGCCAGGCAATCGTTTGACACCTTGTTCTTGCAGCAACTTGTCTAACGCGCCACTGGTGCCGCAGTCGCCATAGGCGACAAAGATGTGATCGTATTGACCTCGAGCCTGATCGATTTTTTCGGCGACCGCCGCTGGAATTTTCTCAGGCCGGGCATGCAGGTCTGCGGTGATCGCTTGCAGGTCCATCTGTGACCATTGGCCAAGTTTCTTTATTTCATTAACTTCGCGCGCAATCGCAGCGCAAGTGATGACTAGAACCGAGGCTTGGTTTTCCATTCTGTTGCATTGACCTGATTATCTAACCTGATTGAATGAATTGAGTAACCAGACAGGTTTAACCGAGTGCGGCCACCTTGGCGGCCCCACCTCGCCGGCCGCACTTAGGCGGCCCCACCTAGCCGGCCGCTCGCTTTTCCGCAACCAACTGCCTGGCCGTGTCGGAAGCGACTGCCGCATCGCGGCAATAGGCATCAGCGCCAACTGCGTCACCGAACTCTTGATTCAGCGGTGCGCCACCGACGAGGATGATGTAATCATCGCGAATGCCTTGTTCTTTCATCGTATCTATAACGACTTTCATATAGGGCATGGTGGTGGTCAACAAAGCAGACATGCCCAGAATTTCGGGCTTATGTTCTTCTAGTGCGGCTAGAAAGTCCTCAACCGGGGTATTGATTCCGAGGTCGACCACTTCAAAGCCAGCTCCTTCCATCATCATGCAGACCAAATTCTTACCAATGTCATGAATGTCACCTTTGACGGTGCCAATCACCATTTTACCCGCAGCCGGTTCATCTGACTCAGACAGCAGCGGCTTGAGAATTGACATGCCCGCTTTCATCGCATTAGCTGACATCAACACTTCGGGAACAAACAGAATGCCATCACGGAAATCGATGCCGACGATTGTCATGCCAGCGACCAGCGCTTCGTTTAGGACTTTATTGGCACTCCATTTGCGCTCTAGCAGAATGTCGGTGCCCTCGGCCACTTCTTCTTTCAGACCATTGTATAAGTCATCATGCATCTGCTCGACCAGCTCATCATCGGGCAGCGTGCGAAGATCTAGATCGTCTTCATCTTCATAATCATCGTCATCAATATCAGTCATCACAAAACCCTCGGGCGAACGGCGGCCCGAATAGGGCAATAGCACTCAAGCAGGGTAATTTTTAGCGCGATTGGCGGCTGACGTTGCAGCGACTTCGCAATGCCGAAACGCGACACCCCAAAAAACCCAATTAGACAACCAATAGCACGATTTCCGCTATTTAGGCGTCACAATTTGTTGATTTAGGATGATTTATGATGATTTACCTACGAGATCAGTCACAGCCTAGACACAGGCGAAGCAGAGCCGCCTGTCAGTAGATTTCATTTTCCATGCCGCGGGTTTGCAGCAACTTTTGATTCACCCCTAGGTCGCTATAGATCTCACCGGCCTGATCCAAATAGTTCTTCGCGCGATCCATCGCGAAATTCGAATTATAGAGCACGGCGATCACGTCCGCCTGGCGCTGGAACAAGGCTCGGTCACTGGTGTTGGCCAAAGTCTGGCTAGATTTAATTCGAAATTTCCAGGCGCGTTCGACATCACCTTGGCGCTGGTAATGGTGGTAGAGCGTCTGATAGTCGTGTGCCTGCGTGGTTTGCGCCCTGTCTTGACGATAGCGTTGAAGGATTTGATCAACCTCCGATTCGACCTGTTGCCGATCATCATCGGTTATTTGCGACTGATCGAGGCCATCGAGCAAGCGACGCACATGGGTCACTTGACCCGTCGAGGCAAAAAGTTTGGCCGCTTCGATTCGAGCGCTCTCGGCCTGATATCCATCGTGAAGCCGATCATAGAACGCGGCTCGCGCCTCATAGGCGTCAGCCGCGGCACCATAGCGCCGAATGCTAAGGTTTTCGTCGATCACCTGCTGCAAATTTTCGTCAACGCCTTGATAGAAGCCTCGCGAGATCGCGTTGCGGGCCTGCCATAGGGTGTCGTAGGTGTCGGCGGCACGGCGCGCCAGCTCTCGAGCGCGAATGTTTAACTGACCCAACAGCTGATAACAGCGTGCTGTGCCGAGCACATTGTCTTGCTCAATCGTCAAATGTAGCGACTCTTGTAGATAGATCTCTGCCGCCGATAGTTCTTGCTGATGAATCGCCACCTCGCCTAACAGAAGGAGCGTGTTGGCCAGCCGAGTTTGATTTTGTTTCTGCACCGCATCGGCCGCGATTTCGAGCAAAAGAGTGCGAGCGGATTGATATTCGCCTTCGTGCAGTAACTGCCGAATATCGGCATCCTTTGAGCTGTCATCGAGTTGCAGGCGTGTCAGTTCGGCATCGATATCGAAACTGCTGCTATCGTTCTGAGATTGCCAATGCGAGGTGAATAATGGCATGTTTGCAGTTGTTTCGATTCCACCATCCACCGTTTCGTCAGACGAAAAATAATAGAAAACCGTGAACAGCAATAACAGTGCTGGCACGGTGGTAATCGCATGGTCAGGAATGTAGCGCTTCACATTCATCTTGAAGATCATGTTACGCCGCTGCATTATTATTGCAATCTGACGATTTGCAGCCGAGTTTGGTCCACAACAATCATCGCCACTATCAGCCTAGGTCGCTATGAAAACGCCACTTTTAGACCCCGAGATGAAAGCTTTCATTGCACGCTATCAAGCGGCTTCCAGCCTATCAAGTGCTGCACCGGTTGCGCAGCAGCGCCGCGACTACGAACAGTTGGTGAAAGGTTTCAGCCATCCCATTCCACTGGGTGTGCAATTCCAAGATAGTATTATCGATGGTCGCCACGGCCCAATTTCACTGCGTCATTACCAAGCAACAAAGGGTGATCAAGACGCTCGAATTCTGTTCATTCATGGCGGCGGTTTCATCTTAGGCAGCCTTGATTCACATCACGACCTGTGTGCTGAACTCTGCGATCAAACTGGGTTCGAGTTGGTTTCAGTGGGCTATCGACTGGCGCCCGAACACTTGCATCCGGTGCCGCTCGACGACATCGAAGATGCATTTCGCTCGATTGGGCAATCCAAGACTATTTTACTCGGGGTTTCCGCCGGGGGCACGCTGGCAGCCGGATTGTGCGAACGTTTGAAATCAAGTCCGCAGCAACCTGCCGGACAGCTGCTGATTTATCCGACCCTCGGTGGCGATCAGCTAAATCTAAATTCGTATCAGGAAAACGCTGAGGCACCCTTGTTGTCGACCACAGATGTTGAGATTTATCATCAACTGCGTCGAGCTAATGGAAAACCAACCCCCACTGATGCTGAGTTTTATCCATTGCTGGCGAAAACGTTTG
>CBDTWQ010000066.1:0-8511 GCA_965364115.1 uncultured Gammaproteobacteria bacterium
TGGATCCGACATTCTACAAATAGCTGAAATCGAGTTGTTTGGTTATTCTACTGCGGCAAGGGAGAGCGAGGAACTAACGGAAGGTGGCATTGCCTCGGACTATAATCTTTATAGCCCGTTTGGTGAGGACGAGAGCAAAGCCTTTGACAATAACGATCAAACGCGGTGGTTTGCGTTCCAGGCAACGGCGGATATTGAGTATGATTTCGCAGGAAACCAAGCTCATGCGGTCAACCAGTATCGTCTGACTTCAGCCAAAGATGCACCTGACCGCGATCCACGTAGCTGGGTGCTGCAAGGCTTTAACGGCAGTGGCTGGGACACACTAGACAGTCGATCAGGCATTGATTTTGAACAACGGTTTCAAACGATAACTTTTGATTTTATCAACGAGACAGCCTATCCAAGATATCGACTTCAAGTGATTGAAAATAATGGTTCGTCTTATATGCAAATTGCAGAGATTGAGCTTTTCAGCCAACCGACACCACTGGCAGGTAACTTTTTTCTTGGGGATGCAAATCGCGAGAATAAATCTACAAAGGCAGATAACACACATACTCTCATACCGTTAGATAGCGCATTGACCACAGCCTCATATGAGGATTTGTCTATTGCAAACAATGTTTTTTCGACAACGATATATGGTGATGAACCGACTATGGCAGGAGGTGAGCATTTGCTTGTCACCATCGACCAGTTGGCGAGTCATTTGGATTTCAGAGCGAGGAAGAGTTCAGGCAGTGACGATATGGGCGTTAATTTAGGATTAAATCAGGTGTATTTATTATGAGTTACGAGAAAGTGAGTAAATTCTCAGGCCAATCTAAAATAGGTCGAGTCGTTGTCAGCAGTGTCCTATTAGTACTGCTAGTGCTGGGTGCCTCTCAATCGAGTTGGGCAGATTATTGGGGTTTGAATAAGGCTCCGTATTTTAATGACGGTGCTTATACCTTAGGTTCTAGGTCAACTCGAGTTTTTCCTACCAATGTGCCAATGAACCAGTTTTTTCAATCCAGCATCCACAATGCCTATGAAAAACATGGGGTGTTACTCTATGACGTTCTGAAAAATGTTAGCACCAATATCGAAATTGATTTCTATGACGCGAAAAACACAAGATGGTATGAGAGTGACCAAGGCAGAACCTATATGTCGGGAGATTGGTATGTAAGACACGGCACCACTGCGTCTGAAGACGTCATGTGTATTGACGATGGCGACCATGACTTCCTCTCGGAATGTCTCGACGTTATAGCCAAGTTTCATAAAGAACATCAAGGGCGATCTTCTGGTCGGCCGCTGCACAACTTGATCACTATCTGGATGGATAAGAAACAGAACTGGCAGCCGGAAGATCAGTGTGATACGGGAAAACCCGTAAACAACCCATGTCGTCGCCCTGTTGAATTTGATCAATTAATTGACGAAAAGTTAGGCAGGGAAAACCTATTTACGCCTGCAGATTTTTTGGCTTATACGGGCAAAGCTAATTTGCGCGCAGCAGCAGATAGCACTCGTGGTTGGCCCATATGGGAGGATTTGTCTGGAAAGATTATGATTGTTCTCACTGATCATAGCAACGCAAACGCTAATTTGAATGAGTATGTAAAGGTACGTGGAAATTCGGCGTCTGCATTTGTCGCGGTTAAAATGGATGAAAGTGACGAAGTTGATAATCCAAAAGGTATGAGCGGCCATCAAAATGAAGTAGTTTTTTATAATTTGAGTCCTGCTAAACGCAATCATGGGCCTGAAATTTATTCCAAGAATCGGATATCCCGTACTTGGAGTGTCGATTTTAACAACGAGGCTAATCACGATTATATGTCCTATCTTATTCAACATGGTGCGGGCGACGATTACGAGAGCAAATCTCGCTATGATGGTGTGTTGCATGGTTCAGGTGTGCCACTGTTCATGCACATTGTTCCGCGACATGCGTTAGACGCTGCTATCAATTCTACTGACCCTGCGAAGTCGTGGCCGTTTGGCCTCGATTCTAGTGGTACGGATCACGATGCGATCCCGCATTTGTGGAGCGTTGGTTCGCAGAGCCCCAATCAGCGATGGGCAGCTATCCCGCAGTACCGATCTAGAAATCGAAACAACCGATGGGATAGAGGCTTGTATTCTATTGCCTTGATTGACGAAGGCCAGCGATTGCGAGGTTATCCCAATGGCCCCCGGCTTGCTCATAATGAGCAGAAACTCGATTTTTTATGGTATATCGAAAAATTAAACAGCGGGGATTATCAGATCAAAAAAGCTGACACTTTGGAATGTCTTGAATTCCCTAAAGACAATATCGATTACGGGGTGCGTCCCTATCAAAGCGCTTGCCTTGAAGAAACCGATGAAGTTAAACCGACCAATCAGCAGTTTTTCTTTGGTAGCCTGAAAAAGAATAGACTCCAAATTAGGGATACAGAACTTAGCGGAGAGTGGGGCCTACATTTTTCAAAAGGGGAATTCAAATTTAAATTGCTTGAACCTAAAAACGGCAAACGAGGGGGTGCCGATCAATGGATAATTGAACACAACTCGGTGGGTGGTGAGATTGTGGTAATTAGGCATATCAGAACTAATAAACTACTCACTTATAATTCGGCGAAAAAGAAACTCGAGTTAAGACCCGACCATTTTGTTGCATGGCATACGTCGGCGCATTGGCAGGTGAAGAGTGTTCCAGGCAGGGACGAATTTGTGACCATTAAGAACAAGAAGCATAGTGTTTATATTTATACGTCGAACAATAAAGTGGCATTCGGCGCGGACATAAATGGGATTCCATTGGGTCCTCAATTTCGGTACACCCATTGGAGGTTGAGGGACTAAGTTTTTACCGGCCTTTTCAAGAGGTCAGTTCATAACCTAGTTAACTGTTAAATGGGACAGTATACCGATTAAATCGTTAGCGATTTAATCGGTATACTGTCCCAAAATTGATTGAGTTGAGAGTATGTGAACTGGTCTGATGATTACCACTTATAGCTTATCCCATGACAGGTTAGTTAAATCGATTTCGGTATGATGCCCTATTAACCATTGATTCAGGTTTGTTTCCAAAACGATTTTAAAATAAGTCCACATCGCGACTAATTTTGGTGTCTTCGAACGATTCATTTGGCGGCATCAACCGGTTTTATTAAGTCGTTGATTTAACTTTCATTGTGGTAATTTTTTTTCAATCTGACCGACAATATTGCCACTTCAAATTCCAGTTATCAATTCCAGAAATTATGGCTCTATTGAAAATAGAGCTAGCTAAAACGAGAGAAAGGTAACAGAATAGGAACATAATAATAAAAAACGCCAAGCAAGAAAGTTCAAAATCCTCGCACAAACTATAGGCAAAGAAGTAGCTGTAAAGCGCTTGTGCCTAGTAATACCCACTAGTTTAGAAATTATTCTAGAGTAATTTTTGTCTTTCGGGATGGCGCAATCGTGCGTTTGTTAAGTCCCGAGAAATTATTTTTGGAGATGCCTTGTGATTTTTTTGAAAAAAGCGTTTTTGCGCTTTTGGTCCATTATTAAATCGAGCTTTTATTGGGCATCGCTGATGGTGTTCCTGTTTTTGTCCACGAGCACCAGTGGGCAGGTAACCGGTCAGGTTTTGTTGCCAGCGCAAACCGCCCTCAGTACTAGTGTTTTATTAAGTGAGGACGCGCTATCAGAGCCTGAAACCGAACTTGATACGCTTAATCAAAATATCACCAGTCTGGTTTATAACCAGTTAGGTTCATTATCCTCAACCTCAACCTCAGGCTCTATTGCAAAAGACGCATCGACTAATCGGGGCTCTGTTGACTATCTGGCTCGATCAGCTGACAACCAAAATTTAGGTTCGATGCTGGAGCAACGCAAAGCACTGATGTTGCAAGTTGCCAAACGCGACCCAAGCGTTTTTATCGAAAACACCCTCGCTCCAGCCGTTACTGCCGCCTTTGCCCCGGAGTTGGATGGCTTGTTTGAGAAAAGTATCAAAGCGGAAGGGTATATCGCTGAAGTTATCGAGCACTTTGAAGATGGACATCACGAACAAAATTATTATCTGTTCGATTCAGATAGATTGACCACGGGCAAACGTAGGTTAAACATTTCCAAGCCAGCTTCTGGTCTAAAAACAGGTAGTTACGTGCGTCTAGTTGGCGTCGCATTTGACCAAGACGATGAAATCATTGTCGCGACAAAGCAAGACGAAAACTTTGATGAGACGGGTCTTTATCAGGGCATCCCAGGTCGTTATCCGTCTTCTCTGGAAGTGGCCAGTTCGTCTCAATTTCAGCAGGCTAGTGCGGGCAATATTCGAGTCGCAGTGATCTTGGTTGATATGGTTGACTCGACTGTTAAGGCGAATGACGCATCGATCAATCAGATAATTTTTGGGTCAACTAATTCGACCGCCCACCATTACGCTCAAAATTCTTTCGGAACGTCAACGATGACCGGTGGCGTCTATGCGCGATTCCAATCATCTTATTCGAGATACAGTAACCCCCCTCCTAGTGCGTTGGTGAATGACGCATCGATTCAATATGGGATCACTAGCAATGCGCCAGCCGGTTATGATCGGGTCGTATTTATATTGGCCACAGGGACGGTTTCGGGTGGTGAACCAGGTTGGCTCGCCTATGCATACAAAAATTGGTTTCGATCAGTTCACAACGACATTGGCTCGTTTGAGCGACCTTTTCCAGAATCGTTTGGACATGAATTGGGCCATAACGACGGTCTGGGGCATGCGGGTAAAGGGAGCGCAGCATATGGTGATATGTCGGCGATTATGGGCTATGGAAACAAACCTTTGCAGGGCTATAACGCCCCTCATAAAATCGCGCTGGGTTGGATACCATCAGGGCGGGTCCAAGAGGTTACCACCTCCGGGGTTTACACCATTGCTTCGATTGATACGCCGTCCAGTACCACTCAAACTCTGAAAATTAGCGGCGTGAATGGGAGCGATTCCCATTATGTCAGTTATAGAAGTAGTCACGGCTATGGCGCCAATATGCAGCCTAGTTATAAAAATAAAACCAGTATCCATAAAGACAGTGATGGTTCGCCCGCTAATCAGACATGGCATATGACCAGCCTAGATGACGGGCAGAACTTTGTGACCCCAAACAACCATAGCATTAGTCAACTAAGCCACACAGCCAGCAGTGCCACGATCCAAGTGAATATTAATGGTAATCCGAACCCGATAAACAAACACCAATTAACCGTTATCAATGGTTCAGGTAGCAACCAATATGCCGCCAACACCCAGGTCCAAATTAGTGCAAGCCCCATAAGCGGTAGCATGCAGTTTGATCGGTGGGTGGTGAATACCAATAATGCCACCATTGGCGATGTTTTTGCTTCCACAACGACATTCACGATGCCGGCAGCGGCGGTCATTGTTACCGCAACTTACAAACCAATCACAGGTCCAACGGATTATCAATTAACGGTTGGCCATGGCACGGGTGACGGCCAGTATGCAGTGGGTAACCGAGCTTATATAACCGCAAACAATGCGCCTAGTGGAATGCAGTTCGATCGATGGTTGGTGAATACCAATAATGCTAGTCTTGACAACGCTTATAGCCATTCGACTAGTTTCCTAATGCCGGCAGCAGCGGTCAATGTAACCGCGACCTTTAAGAGTAATCCCGGGACGAGCCATAAGTTAACCGTTTTGACCGGAAGCGGAGGGGGTTTCTATGCCGCCGGCAGTCGAGTGGCTATTCACAGCGACACTTGGATAGGGATGGAATTCACAAATTGGATGGTGAATGTTGGCCCGGTCTCAATTGAAAACATAAATGCGTCAAGCACATTCCTAACCATGCCCGCGCATGATGTCGAAGTGATGGCAAATTTATCGGATGCTTCGCCAGAACGCTTTAACCTGCTCGTCGAAAATGGTGCCGGAAGCGGTGCGCTTTTCGCCGGCACTCGAGCTCGGATTACCGCACTCGCTGGTCCTCCGGGGCAGGTTTTCGATCGTTGGGAACTGACCTCAGGCGTTGCCACGATTATAAATATTAACGCCTCCATTACTACTTTGATCATGCCGACCAGCAACGTCAGCGTGAAGGCCATTTATAAAGAACCGACCAACGGCATAATTTATCCATTGACCGTTTATAAGGGGAATGGAACGGGTGAATATCTAGCGGGCGAATCAATTATTATTACGGCACAACCCGCGCCACCAGGACAACAGTTTGATCAATGGGTGGTGAATGCAGGCGATCCGGTGTTCCAAGTTTCTTATTATTCGATTACCACCCTAGTGATGCCTGCCGAAGCTGTGTCGGTAACGGCTCATTATGCTGATATACCCATAATCCGACCACCAGATCCAAGTCTGGACTATTATTTGCATGTTCAGGGACAGGCAGCAGGAGGTGGCTATTTTCCTCCGGGATCAAAAGTGCCCATTAATCCTGGGTACTCACCAGGCCAGATTTTTGATCACTGGGAAGCCCGTTTCCCCACGGTGACCATTGATCATCCGTACGAAGCAGGCGCCACCGCGACCACTCAGGCAACTAACGCCTGGATTGATCCGGTTTTCATATCCGGTAATCAAACAGGAACTTTACTGATTGTTGGTTCGGGTCGCGGAGACGGTTATCACCAACCGGGTAGCGCTGTAGACATAACGGCGGACCCCCCACCAGCAGGCAAAGTATTTCGCGACTGGCAAATTACTTCCTGGAGTGACGTAACCATAGATTATGTGGGTCAAGCCAGCACGATTTTGCGTATACCAACGGTGTTCGGGTCCTTAGCAGCGATTTCCGCAACCTACCGAAACGCACCGCCACAAACTTTCTCACTCAATGTAAATAATGGCCGTGGTGATGGTAAATTTACGGTCGATCAGAATCTTACAGTCACCGCAAATGCAGCGCCGCCGGGGCAGGCGTTTGACCGTTGGGAGATGATATCTGGCCTGGCGTCGATAGCCGATAGTCGTGCCTTACAAACGACTCTAGTCATGCCAGAAAACTCAGTTACCGTTACGGCCCGATATAAAACAGCCGTTGGGGAAGATACCTATCCATTATCAGTCCTTAATGGCAATGGAGTTGGCAACTATGTTGTTGGCCAAGCGGTCAGCATTTCTGCGGACGTAGCGCCGTCAGGCAAAGAGTTTGTGCATTGGGAGGTCGACGGGGAAGATATGAATATTGACAATATTCGTCAAGAAAACGCGATATTGACCATGCCGAGAAGAGCCGCGACGGTATCAGCAATCTATCATTATGAATACTCGCCCTATGACGTTACCGAAGGTGGCACCACTTTGACCCCGAACGCATTCGACAATAATATTAATACTCAATGGTTGCGTCGTTTTCATACGGGTTCGATCGAGTATGATTTTTTCGCAAATAACAGCTACGCGGTAAATCGATATCGATTAACTTCGGGCTTTGAAGCATCTCGTACCGATCCAAGAAAATGGGATTTGCAAGGATTTGATGGCACTCAGTGGCACACATTGGATAGTCAGGCGAACGTTGTCTTTGACACACGCGGTCAAACTAAAGAGTTCACTTTTGACAATGGAACCGGTTATCCAAAATATCGGCTTAACGTGATTGAAAATAATGGCGGTGGGCATTTACATCTCGCCGAAATGGAATTATTTGGGCAACGTGTAATTGTGTCGGAAGAGATGCATCAATTAACGGTTGGCCTTGGCACGGGTGACGGCCAGCATGCAGTGGGTATTCGAGCTTATATAACCGCAAACAATGCGCCTAGTGGGATGCGGTTCGATCGATGGTTGGTGAATACCAATAATGCTAGTCTTGACAACGCTTATAGCCATACGACTAGTTTCCTGATGCCCGCAGCGGCGGTCAATGTAACCGCGACCTATCTTTATGAATACTCGCCCTATGACGTTACCGAAGGTGGCACCACTTCGACCCCGAACGCATTTGACAATAATATTCACACCAGGTGGGTGGGTTACAACTACCTTCCAGCGGCTTCGATCGAGTACGATTTTTTTGCAAATGACCGTTACGCGGTAAATCGATATCGATTAACTTCGCCCTTACAAGGATCTTGTGCCGATCCAAGAAAATGGGATTTTCAAGGATTTGATGGCGCTCAGTGGCACACGTTGGATAGTCGCGCGAACATTGTCTTTGGCGCACGCTTAGAAGCTAAAGAGTTCACTTTTGATAATGAAACCAGCTATCTAAAATATCGTCTTAAAGTGCTTGCAACTAATTGTTCTCCCCATGTGCATCTCGCCGAAATGGAATTATTTGGGCAACGTGTAATTGTGCCGGGCGAGATGCACCAACTTTCTCTTGAGCAAGGCTATCTCGAAGGTTCTCAGAGTCGTAGCGGTGAATTCGCTGCGGGTGAACAAGTGGGAATTACAGTCGATGACACTGTCTTAACAAAAGAATTTGATCGATGGATGGTTGGTGCTCGAACCCAAGCCAATAATGGAACCGCACTAGGAAACGCTCAGGTTGATGCCGGCGGCAA
>CBDTWQ010000067.1:0-8479 GCA_965364115.1 uncultured Gammaproteobacteria bacterium
TTATTCTGTCGCTGATTGATCCGCGATTCAGCATCATCAGATTCGAGCGACAGGAACAGCAAAACACCCTTTCCAGCCCCCTGCGCAAGATCAATCACTTCACTGGCCACGAGCTGCTTTTGAGTCATTGCTAAATCGATTGCTTCTGCACTCGGTCGATGTGATCCGAGGTCATTGCCAAGAACTGTATGATTGCCCACCTGAGGTTCGGCATAATAAACTGGGAAATAACTTCTTGCCCAAGGATTGGCCTGCGTTGCCCAACCCAACGATGATGACCAACGCTTGAAACCAAACTCTGTCAATCCATCGAATCGCGCGGTATCAATAAACGATTGACGCTGTGCTTGTGTCACTATGGGAATCCATTCCATCGCCAACAACCCGGGGATTTCTGGCATTAACGGCAACACAAAACTATTGAATTCTCGACGATCAACATACTGACTACTGAGAAAAAACTGTTGCAAAGAAATCACGCTATAGCGTTGAATTTTCACCGATTTTGAAATTTCCGTCGCTATCGATTTGGCCTCAAGCGCCATCGCACTTCGTAGATCGTGTTGCTGGTCGATCAGCAATGCAGCGATCACCAAAACCTGCACAACAATAGCGACAATCGTCGGGAAATAAGCTATCAGTTTTCGCCTTAACATAGCTTGCCTTCCGACTCATCCATCGCCGGAATTGGATAGCGAACAATAAATCTGGCCCCACGGCCAATATCAGGGTTTGAAACCACAGCGATCGATCCGCCTCGAGATTCCAACAGCCGCTTAATATGCGCCAAGCCTACCCCAGAACCTTCTACCACATCTCTCGATTGAAGTGTTTTCAACACTTCAAAAATCAACTTGTGAAACACTGCGGCAATGCCCGGCCCGTCATCGATCACTTCAAATATATAGAAGCCTTCGATTTGGTTAAAGCGGATCTCGACCTGCCCCGCATCGCGGTCATGATGATCAATTGCATTATTAAACAAAATCATGAACACCTGCGCCAGATCAGATTCAATAATGTTGCATATCGGAATCGACTGAGGGATTTTTAATTCGAATTTCTTATCGCTCAAAACCAGATCAAAAGTGTCCTGAAGTAGTTTTGTGATATCGACATCTGTTGAATTCTTGGGGGCGGAATCTGCGCGCGAGAATTCGACCAAAGACTCGATTAGATGTTCTATCCTAACGATCCGCTGCTGCACCGAGTTTAGGCTATCTCCGGCCTCCTTGAGATTACCTTCGAGCAAATCTTGGCTCACAAACGAAGCTAGCATTTTGATCCCATTCAGAGGGGACTTGAGGTCATGCGAAGCCACGTGGACAAAGATATTCAGATCACTGTTGACGCGTGACAACAAGGTATTCTTTTCTTCTAATGTCTTTTGATATTGATCAAGCGATAGTGAATTATCGCGAAAAACTTCGAGCGCAAAAGCGATTTCGTTGAGTTCGATCATGCTATAGGATCGAATTTCAATTTCACGCTGTCCGTTACTAAGATTTCGCATTGCCAATGCCAATTCTCGCAGCGGGTTGACAATTCGCCGAATAACAAACAACCAAATCGCTATGATTGAAACAATCAGCGATACAATCGCAATCGCTAGCAATACCCTGGCGCCTAAATTGGCAGCATAATCAGCTTCCAGGAAATTTATTCTGGCCTTACTATCCACTCGCTGCACCAGAGCTTCGGTGAGTTGGTTCAAACGATAGATATCGTCTTGTAAGGTGTTGAATTTTTCCTGAAGCTCAAGATTGATACTGTTTAAACCTGACTGCAAAGTAGCAATGTTTCGTGGTTGTACTAAAAGCTTGAAAAACTGATCGAGCTCCAAACCAAGCGATTGATCTAGTCGTTGACTGGACAGACTAACCGAATCACTCACCATTGATCGCAGTTGATGCGCCATACGAAGTTTGATACGACCCAATTCCGTGGGATTAGGGTTTAACTCAATTAAATCGATCAGTATTTCGAGTTTTCCAGCCCCTTGACTGAGGCTAAATAAAACCTCGCTGTCCAAGTTAGATGCAATAAACTGATCCAACACTGGTTGATCAATTGGCGCGCCAGCCAATTTAGCTAAAGCCTCGGATTGCTGAAATATGAAATCTGACTGATCGGCAATCTCTTGCTCGACTATATTTTGCACCTCTGCTATCTCGACCCGAAATCGCTTTGCGGCGGCATCCTTCTCGCTCTGAACCTTCAATCGCCTTTCGATAATGGGCTGAATGTCAGCAAATAATCTGCGAATATCGGCAACAACCGAGCTAATCTCAACATCTTCACTTTGGCTGTTCACAACCTGTGACATACGCTCAGGAATCGCACTCATTAACTTGAGATGAACGTCCAAGGTTTGATAAAACGCGACCAGGCGTTCTCGACTATGGATGCCAAGCAGCTGCGACGCCAGCAGCGCAACCGCCGTCGACTGGGCGGCTAAAGAATGCGCGTTTTTAACCAGCGGCATATCCTGCCTGGACAGCTGGTGCTGCGAATCACTAATGTTTTCCAACAAGCGCCAACCGATGGTAGCAGCAAAAACAGCCAGTCCAGCCAGCAGACAAACCACTGCGATTAATGCTGTGAACAAGCTTTTACGCTGAAAGTAGCTGGTCGAGTTAGTCACATTGTTAGAAGAATTGAATCACCTGACTATCATAGACTATAAGTGTAAGATCGTGCCAACAACTAGGGACAGCATGAGGGACCGAATGAAGAACACCGACAACAATCGTCGCAGAATTAGTCAATCTATCTTGGGACTCGCGGGGTTGCCGCTGATAAGCGGTTGGCCGAAAATTTTGCTCGCCTCGGAATCAGAAACCAAGTTCAAACTAGCAGATTTACATCTACAGGTGGCCACTAGGGCGGCACAACTTAGGCAAGCTAGACCGGTTAAGTTAACCATCCTGTTGCCCGAGGGAAGCACCGCCAACGTCAAACCAGCCATCGATGAGTTCCAGGCACTGACCGGGGTTGAATTCGAAATTATCGAAACACCGGTTGATGACATCAATACGCGTATGTTTCTTGAGGCCCAACTCTCACGCGGAAGCTACGATATTGCTTTGCCCGCAACTTTTGGCATACCTGACCTTGCCGAGGCGGGGGCAATTATCCCACTGGACCAATACTCCAGTCGCTACGAACCGACCGACTTCCAGTCCAATTCGTTATACACCATCGGTGACTATTATCGAGGCCAACACTACGGCTATCAGACCGATGGCGATACCTACCTGATGTTTTACAACAAACGCTTTTTGCGCAACCCACAATTGTCGAAATCTTTCGCCGACAAACACGGTTATGAAGCGGACATCCCGCGAACCTGGCCAGAGTTGGATGCTTTAATGGCACACTTCCATCAACCCGAACAAGGCGCTTATGGTGGCGCCTTATTCCGCACACCGACCTATATGTTATGGGAATGGTGGGTCAGATTTCACGCTAAAGGCTTTTATCCACTTGACGATAATCTCAAACCACAAATCAACAACGAAGCGGGCGTAGACGCACTCGAGGAAATGATCGCAGCGACCGAATATCTGACACCCAATGCGCGCTCAAATAGTTTGTTCGACAACTGGCGAGAGTTCTCACGGGGCAATATTTTCTGCAATATCGGTTGGGGTGGGACACAAAAATATCTAAACAGTAACCGCTCGGCCCTGCTGGGTGAGCTCGAATTTGGCCCCACACCAGGCGGAATGATTGATGGAAAGCCGATTAAAACTTCTTATTTCAACTGGGGCTGGAACTACACCGTAGCGACCAATTCGGCAAACCCAGAAATCGCCTATCTGTTTTCGCTGTTTGCCTGCAGCCCGCACATTTCGACCCTTGCGGTGCGTGAACAAGACGGTTTTTTCGACCCATTTAGAACCGAACATTACGAGGATGAGTCCATTCTCAAGACCTACTCGCAGGCATTTCTAACCGAGCATCACAAAAGTATGGCTAATAGCATTCCCGATCTATACCTCAATGGACAAACACAATACTACGATGCCTTACGCAACCAAATCGCAATCGCTCATGATGGCGAGAAAACCGCGCGGCAAGCGCTTGATGCGACCGCTAAAATCTGGAACCGATTGCACTTTAAACTCGGCAAAAAGGTGCAACAGGAACAGTGGCGATTCTTAAAGAGTCGCTACCCCACAGCGCTTAAATTTGCGCTGCGCTAGTGACACCACGGTTCGACCCTCAAAAGTGAATGGCTTTAACTCTGACATTCCTTAATATGGGACTACATTCCAATCCCAAACTGCTATCATAAGCCGATTCCAAAGGATTAAATTACCGAGTGAATAACAGACAGGCAAACTCAAGTAAACTAGCCGTCATCCCTCGCGACCAACACAATATCACTAGAAAATCGCTTTCCGATTCCGCGATCAAAGTGTTGTACCGCCTTTCCAAATCAGGTTATCGAGCTTGCCTGGTAGGCGGTGGTGTGCGCGATCTGTTGCTCGGCCTGACACCAAAGGACTTCGACGTTGCGACTGATGCCACCCCCGAAGAAATTCGCGGACTATTCAAGAATAGTCGCATCATCGGCCGTCGCTTCCGACTAGTACACATTCGCTTTGGTCGCGACATCATTGAAGTGGCTACTTTTCGCGCACAGGCCGATGATTCAGCCAAAACTGAACTCGACACCAACGGACGCATTCTGCGTGACAACACCTTCGGCGATATCGAAGAAGATGCGGTCCGTCGAGACTTCACCATCAACGCACTCTATTACGACATCAAAGACTTCTCAGTGCTGGACTATGCCAACGGCCTAAAAGATATCGAAAGCAAACAACTGCGCCTGATCGGCGACGCGGCCACACGATATCAGGAAGACCCGGTGCGAATGCTTCGCGCGATACGTTTCGCTGCCAAACTTAACTTTACGCTCGAGGCTTCAGCGGCTGCCGCGATCCTCGAATGCGGATATCTTTTGGCCGTGGTGCCGCCCGCCCGAATGTTTGATGAAGTAATCAAATTATTTCACTCAGGTTTCGCCAGCAAAATATTCGGCTTATTGCGAGAATACGATCTGTTGAAATATCTGGTTCCAGCGTTGGACGAATGGTTACAGCAAGATCCGTCAGAATCGATGCTCGATTTCATCGACCTTGCGTTAGTGAACACTGACAAACGTGTCAATACTGAGCAATCTGTCTCCCCTGGCTTCATCTTTTCAGTGCTGCTTTGGCCGGTGGTTCACAGTCATGCCCTTCAGCTGCAAACGGACCGCAGTAAGATGGTGCCGGCATTGATGCAAGCGGGAGAAATCGAGATGAAACGCCAAGTTCGGCATATTTCAGTGCCCCGGCGCTTCAGTCAAATGGCAAGAGATATTTGGTCTAACGAGCCCAAGTTTCATCGCACCCAAGGAAAATATCCGCAAAGGTTGCTCGCCACTCCGATTTTCCGTGCTGCCTATGATTTTATCTGCATTGAGGCAATGGTAGGTTTATTTCCAAAAGACTTGAGCGAATGGTGGACCGAGATGCAAACCCAAGTCGACACCCAAACGCCAGTAACACCAACTCGCAAGTCGCGTCCTCGGCGCCAACGTCGAAATGTTGAGTGAAATTGCGTTCATTGCAATCGGCAGCAACATTGGCGATTCGATAACGATTGTTAACGACACCTTTGAGGTGCTTGGAAAAATGCAGCACTGTCGTCTAATCGCGCGCTCATCGCTATATCGCACAGAGGCGGTTAGCGATATTAAACAAGATGATTACATCAACGCGATGGTCAAAGTGGAAACCCAACTGCAGCCGATGGCATTACTATTGGAACTACAATCAATCGAAAATGCTTACTACCGGCAACGCCAACCCAGCCAGCGATGGGCACCGCGAACTCTCGATCTCGATATCATCTTGTTTGGTGAGCAGCAACTCGATGACACGCATTTGACAGTACCTCATGCCGAATTCTCCAAGCGACTTTTCGTGCTTCATCCCTTATTTGAGATCGATGGTGATGGTGATCGCTTATTCCCAGGTTTAGAGAACAACCTCAGTCAATTAATCAAACAAGCGCCATCGATCAGAATGGAAAAACTTTAGTATGGCTCGGGATTTTCGCTACATTGTGGTCGAAGGGCCGATCGGGGTCGGCAAAACTAGCTTAGCGAAGAAGCTGGCGGGCGAATTAGACGCAGAACCCCTGCTCGAAAAAGCAGCAGAAAACCCGTTTTTGCAGAAGTTTTATCGCAGCCCACAACAACACGCTCTCTCGACTCAGCTATATTTCTTGCTACAGCGAGCCCAACAGGTGCAAGAGTTTCGTCAGACAGACCTATTTCACCAAGCCTACATTGCCGACTTCATGGTGGAAAAAGACCGATTATTTGCCCAACTCACCCTCAACCAGAACGAGTTAGACCTGTATGAACAGATTTATCAGCATCTCACTCTGGATGCGCCAAAGCCTGACTTAGTGATCTATCTGCAAGCGCCAATTGATATTCTGCGAGAAAGAATCAGCCGCCGCGGCATCGATTATGAACAAAAAATTCGAGACGATTATCTCATTCAATTATCTGAGGCATACACTCGTTTCTTCTATGACTATGAAGATAGTGCGCTGCTAACCATTAATACCCAGTCGGTTGATCTGATTAACAACGAGGATGATTATCAAGCCATCCTAGAAAAAATTACCGACATCCAGTCTGGACGCCACTATTTCAATCAGTCATCATTTGCGCTCTAACGAGTTTAACCATGTATATCCCGCAACCGCTCAACGACAAAATCACCATCCCACAGCTGAAGAAGCTGAAACAGTCCGGCGAAAAGTTCGCCTGCCTGACCGCCTATGATTACAGTTTCGCGCATTTGATCGAAGCCTGTGGTGTCGAAGTGGTGTTAGTTGGAGATTCGCTCGGCATGGTGATTCAGGGGCATGACACCACAATCCCGGTGACTATAGAGAACATTAGCTACCATGGCAAAGCGGTTGCAGCCGGCTTGAGCAATGCACTGTTGATGATAGACATGCCTTTTGGCTCATTGAACTCACCGCAGCAGGCGCTCGACAATGCCAGCCTACTGATCAAGCAAACCGAAGCTCAAGTGGTTAAGCTCGAAGGTTGGCGCTCGCAACTCAAGATCATCGAGGCGCTCGATCATTTTGGCATTGCCAGTTGCGCCCACCTTGGCTTACAGCCACAAATGGTGCACAAGATGGGGGGCTATCGAGTTCAAGGAAAAGCCAAGGCGGCTGCCAAAGAAATGTTGGCCACTGCTCAAGATTTAGAGGCGGCCGGTGCCGATATATTGTTACTTGAGTGCGTGCCAGCCGAATTGGCGGCAGAAATCACCGAAGCATTGAAGATACCAGTGATTGGGATTGGTGCCGGTGCCGATGTCGACGGACAAATTCTGGTGCTTCAAGATGTTCTCAACATCACCCCGGGCAAAAAACCCAAGTTTTCTAAAAACTTTATGCAAGGGCAAACGAGTATTCAAGATGCGATTGGCCGCTATGTCAGCGAAGTTAAACGCGGTCAATTCCCGCAGAAAATCCATTCCTTTTAGGCAAACCTAATTCACTATGTATCAGGCTACCAGTGTCACCGAACTGCATCAATACCTGCAACACTGGAAGCACCATAAACAAACCGTCGCCTTCGTCCCGACCATGGGCAATTTGCACTCCGGTCACTTGTCGCTAATCGAACAAGGGCAATCGCTATGTGATCGCTGCGTCTGTAGCATTTTCGTCAATCCAATGCAATTCGGCCCCAACGAAGATTGGGACCATTATCCACGAACCCTGGAGCGGGACCTAGGGCTGTTGCAGCAAATCGGCTGTGACCTGGTTTATCTGCCTAGCGCGGCGGAGCTCTACCCACAAGGACTTCAAAAAGTCAGTCAGGTTGAGGTGACCGATCTCAGCGAAAACTTCGAAGGCGCACACCGACCGGGCCATTTCACCGGAGTTGCCACCGTGGTGTTAAAATTGTTTAATATCGTTAAACCGAACCTCTCAGTGTTTGGCAAGAAAGACTTCCAGCAATATCGCGTGATCAGTAAAATGGTCGAAGACTTCAACCTTGAAGTGAAAATTATTGGCCACAAAACCACCCGGGAAAGCAACGGTCTGGCCACCAGCTCACGCAATCAATATTTGAGCGACGAAGAAAAACAACGCGCGGCATTGATCTATCAGCTGCTGAAGCTGTCGGCTGAAGCGCTTGAGCAGGGTGAGCGTGACTACGCCAGAGTTGAGGCCAGCGCGACCAGTCAACTCGACTCGGCCGGCTTCAAAACTGATTATTTCGCCGTCTGCCAGTCGCAAACCTTGTTGCCAGCGAAGCCGCAAGACCGTGATCTGGTGATTTTGGCGGCGGCTGAATTATCTCAAACTCGGCTAATTGACAATATCGAAGTGTCGTTATGATTGCGATTAACAATGATCGTCTTTGAGCTATTGAAATATC
>CBDTWQ010000068.1:0-8243 GCA_965364115.1 uncultured Gammaproteobacteria bacterium
GGTCAGCCATTCAGCGCCAAATTAACTCGCTTGAATGATGAAAAAGTCAAACAATTCACGATCACCAATGCGGATCAAGCCGATGCGGCTCATCATCGCCTGAGCGAGGCTGCCGGCGGAAAATTACGCGTCGCCAATGTCGAAAAGAAACAACGCAAGCGGAACCCTGCACCGCCCTTCACCACTTCCACGTTGCAACAGGAAGCCGCGCGTAAGCTGGGCTTTGGCGCACAACGCACGATGCGCACAGCGCAGCGCTTATATGAAGGCATTGACGTTGGGGCCGGACAAGAGGGTTTAATCAGCTACATGCGTACCGACTCAGTTTCATTGTCAAATGACGCGGTGGCTGAAATACGAGGTTTCATTGGCGAAAAATTCGGTGAAAAAAACCTGCCTGAATCGCCACCTGTCTACAAAACTAAATCAAAGAACGCACAAGAAGCACACGAAGCGATTCGACCAACTAGTGCCCGCAATGAGCCGTTTTCAGTCAAAGAACACCTCGGCAACGATGAGTTCCGTCTGTATAGCCTGATTTGGAAAAGAACCATCGCATGCCAAATGATCCACGCCACCTTAGACACGGTTTCGATTGATTTGGCCTGTGGCGATCAGCATACCTTTCGCGCTAATGGCTCGACTATTCGCGACCTCGGTTTTATGCGAATCTATATTGAAGATCATGATGAGCCTCGCAAAGACAAGGACGACAGCAAAGAGAACTTGCTGCCTCCAATGAAGACAGGTGATATGGTCGATTTGCATCAAATCAGACTAGAACAACATTTCACCGAGCCACCACCGCGCTTTAGCGAGGCCTCATTAGTCAAAACACTGGAAGAACATGGCATCGGGCGACCTTCGACCTATGCGTCCATTATTACCACACTGCTCGATCGTGAATATGTCGAGCTCGACAGTAAACGATTCCACCCGACTGATGTCGGCCGTGTGGTGGCGCGGTTTCTGACCCAACACTTTCGCCAATACGTCGACTACGATTTTACCGCCCAGCTGGAAGATTCGCTGGATGCCGTTTCGCGCGGTGAGAAAGACTGGGTGCCGTTGTTGCAAGAATTTTGGACCGCGTTTAAGACCCAAGTTGACGATAAAATGGAAAATGTCAGCCGTGATGAAGCAATCCAAGCGCGTCAGCTCGGCACCGACGAAAAATCGGGCAAGCCGATCACCGTGCGGATGGGTCGCTATGGACCATTTGTTCAAATCGGCACGCGTGAAGATGAAGACAAGCCGAAATTTGCGGGTCTACAACCCGGGCAGAAAATGGACAGCATCACTCTCGAAGAAGCGCTTGATTTGTTCAAATTGCCGCGCGATCTGGGCACCTCCCCGGAAGGCGAACAAATTTCAACCAACTTTGGCCGCTTCGGTCCTTATGTCAAATACGACAGCAAATATGTTTCGCTCAATGTAAAAGAAGGCGACGACCCATACACTCTAACCTTAGAACGCGCCTTAGCATTGGTGGCTGAAAAGAAAGAGTTTGACGCCACTCGTGAAATCAAGCTTTTCGAAGGCACCGAAATCAAAATATTAAAAGGTCGGTACGGCCCTTATATTACGGATGGAATCAAAAATGCGCGGATCCCGAAAGACGTTGATGACCCAGCCACACTAGACTTGAAAACCTGTCAGGAACTGATTGAAAAGGCACCGTTACCCAAATCAAGACGCAAAAAGGCGGGCAGCAAGAAGGCTGCTGTTAAGAAAGCCGCGACTAAGAAGAAGACGGTTAAAAAGAAAACAGTTAAGAAGAAAAGCCTAAAGAAAAAGACGGCGACCAAGAAGAAGTCTGCAACCCCTTCTTAACTAAGACTGTGAGCCCCTGGAACAGTAATCGTCTGGCAAACGCGGTCGCAGCAGGCGCAGTTTTTGGTTACCCAACCGACACCATCTGGGGCTTTGGCTGCCATCCGTTGATCGAGGAAAGCGTCAGCCATATCCTCCAAATCAAGAGTCGGCCGGTCGATAAAGGTTTGATCTTGCTGACCTCGCGACTGGCCTATTGCGATGACTACATCCGCATCAACCCCGAGCAACTCCCAACTCTAGAAACACCGGCTAAGCGTCCGACCACCTGGTTAGTGCCGGCAAGTCGAGATTGCCCGTCATGGATCAAAGGACGGCACACCACAGTCGCCGTTCGGGTGACCAACCACCCTTTGTTGCAAGCCCTGTGCGACTTCTTGCAGTCACCCATCGTTTCCACTAGCGCCAATCGTGCCGGTCGCCCCCCGGCGCGAAACCAAATTCAAATGTGGCGACAGTTTGGCGAAGAACTCGACTGCATTGTCTCCGGTCATTCCGTGGGCAGCGGGCGAGCAAGTGAGATACGATATCTTGATAATCACGAAACAGTGAGAGCCAGCGCTTGAAGCCTTCCGCCTTAGACCGCATCCAAGATTATCTGCAACGACTTCAATCCAGCGTTGTAACCAGATTAGAGGCGCTTGACGGTGAAGCCAAATTTCAACGTGATGAATGGCAACGCGAAGCGGGTGGTGGCGGTTGCAGCATGGTGCTGCGAGATGGCGCCGTTTTTGAACAAGCGGGGGTCAACTTTTCTGAAGTGCACGGCGCAGAATTGCCCCCTTCTGCCTCCGCTAGTCGACCTGAGCTTGCCGGACGCAATTTCCGAGCGCTCGGCGTCTCGCTAGTGATACACCCATTCAATCCGATGGTGCCAACCTCGCATGCCAATGTCCGATTTTTCTGCGCGGAAAAACCGGGCGAAGAACCCATTTGGTGGTTTGGTGGCGGCTTCGATTTAACCCCCTATTATGGTTATCAAGAAGATTGCGAGCATTGGCATTCGATCTGCAAATCAGCCTGTGACCCGTTTGGCGCAGAGCAATATTCGATCTATAAGAAATGGTGCGATGACTATTTCTTTCTTAAGCACCGCAATGAACCGCGCGGCATTGGCGGCTTGTTCTTCGATGACCTCAATCAACCCGATTTTGAGCAGTCTTTTGCCTTCATGCGCAGCGTCGGTGATCACTTCTTACCGGCCTACACCCCAATTGTTGAACGCCGCATGGGTGAGAGCTTTGGCGAGCCAGAAAAACAGTTTCAGTGGGTTCGACGCGGCCGCTATGTCGAATTCAACCTAGTATATGACCGTGGCACACTGTTTGGTTTGCAATCGGGCGGACGCACCGAGTCGATCCTGATGTCGCTGCCGCCGGTGGTGAATTGGCGCTATAACTACCAAGCCGAGCCTGGCAGCCGCGAAGCCGAATTAATCGACTATTATCTAAAACCAAGAGATTGGTTAAACCATGGATAGAGTGTTCCCGCCAATAGAGGTTGCTGCCGAACCATCCACGATCAATAAATGTGATCTCTGCAGCAACTCTAAATGTTGCACCTACGTGACTCAGCAAATCGACACGCCACGATCCAAATATGACTTTGAGACGCTTCTTTGGCAGGTCTCTCATAAGGGCGTGGGTGCTTACAAGGATGATGATGGTTGGTTTGTCATTTTCGAATCGAAATGTCAGCATCTATTGTACGATGGGCGATGCAATATTTATCTCGACCGGCCGGCTATTTGTCGGGCCCACAGTAATGATTACTGCGAATATGACGCCCCCGCAGAAGATGGCTTTGACCTCTATTTCCAAGATTACGAGGCACTTCTGATCTATTGTAAAAAACGCTTTAAACGCTGGTCGACCGGCAACTCTCCCAGTTAGATAGAAGCACACTATATTAGGTGCTAATCCTCAATATCTGCCATCGCTCTGGTCACGAGACTGGTAGGGGGTTATTTTCTTACTGATGCAGCAGACACTAAAACTCAGTCAGCTGCAGATCGGTAGCCTTAACATCGACAACCTAGGATCCGCTCAAGATGCACGTTAGCTCATCAAAGATCATCGAATTCATCTTCGATTTGTTTGCTCGGCGCGGTGCCGAAGCCTATCTTGGAGAGTCCGTCAGCATGTCGCAACACATGGAACAAACGGCCGCCTGTGCGGTTGCCGACGGGGCATCGGACAGCCTCGTGATCGCGGCCTTATTGCACGACATTGGTCATTTTGTCAGCGATCTTCCAGCCGACGCCCACGAGCAAGCGTTAGACAATCGCCATGAAACAGCAGGCGCTGCCTTTCTTTCAACCCACTTCCCCGATGAAGTCACCGAACCGATTCGAATGCATGTGTTGGCGAAGCGCTACCTTTGCGCCACCGACGACAACTATTCGAGTTGCCTATCCTCTGCTTCAGTTCTTTCATTAGGATTGCAAGGTGGGCCGATGAACGCTGCCGAGATTAAGCAATTTGAATCCAATCCAAACTACCTCGATGCGCTGCAACTGAGGCGCTACGACGATGATGGCAAGCTTATCGGACTCAAGATCAATCCGATTACCGCCTATCGAGAGCAACTCGAATCGCTGTTGATCCAGTAAGACACTGCAGATGAACCAAAACAGATGAAAATCAGCGGCATCGTTTTTGACAAAGACGGCACTCTGCTCGATTTCAACAAAACTTGGCTACCGGTTTATCAAGCAGCCGCCATTGATATCGCCGATGGCGACCCTAAACTAGCCGCGCAACTGCTCGCCACCCACGGTTACGATGCGATCAACCACCGTTTTCTGAGCGGCAGCTTGCTGGCAGCGGGCAATAATCGGCAGATAGCCGAGGCTTGGGCAGAGCAACTTGATCAAATCTCGCAATTGGAAACGCTAAGCACTCGACTCAACGCAATTTTCAATCAACAAGGCGCCCGCTACACCACTCCTGTCGACAAACTCCAAACCACCCTAGCCCAACTTAAGCGAATGGGACTTAAATTAGGAGTGGCCACCGCTGACAGCCATGCCGGCATTATCAACACGCTGCAAGCTTTCGATGTGCTGCACTATTTCGACTTTCTGGCTGGCTTTGACAGTGGCTACGGATGCAAACCCGCCGGCGGCATGGTGACTGCCTTTTGCCAACAGATGCGGCTTGAGCCCACCTCAGTAGTGGTTGTTGGCGACAATCGGCACGACATTGAAATGGGCCGCAACGCGCGCGTCGAACTCTGCATCGGCGTATTAACCGGCACCAGCACCCACGATGACTTAGCGCCCTTTGCCGACCACATTCTCGACGACATCAGCGCCCTTCCTGAGGTTATCTCACTCCTATAGGCAGTTAGTCGGAACTACCGCTAGGTTGATTCATAGGCTGCGCTAGCGGGGAAAAAGAAACATTGCACTCTCTATCCCACTTCGCTAACTACAGGTAGATTGCCTTGCAAGCCCCATTCACACCAAGAACCATCATAGAGTTTGATATTTTCGATACTGAAATGGTCAAGACCCGCATAGTCGGCGGCGAAGGCCAGCATGCAGGCGGTGACCCCAGAACCACAACTCATGATCAATTGGCTTTTATTTGTCACCAGCGGAGCGAAAATTCGCCGCAGGTCGGCCTTGGGTTTTAGCAGCCCGATTGAAATTCCGTTGGATGGATGACTAGCAAACAGATCACCTTCAAACAGGTCACTATTAAACAAACGGGCAATCGGCAGATTCACCGCGCCGGGCATATGCCCTGATCGCAACCCAGCTCGCGGTTCATCGGCAGCCCCATTGAATCGATCGGTGGGGCGAGCATCGATCACCGCGAAATTCGGGTCTTCAAGGGCAGCTAGCACTTGGTGTGCATCGACGATCATTTGAGGATTGTAATCGGCGACGAAATCGCCTGCGGCAACGGTGTTTGGTTGCGAGCATTCGATCGGGTAACCCGCTGCTTCCCAGGCTGGCAGCCCACCGTCCAAAAGCATCACCGAGTGGCAGCCCATCGCCCGCAGCATCCACCAGGCACGCGGGCTCGAGAACATTCCCAACGAATCATAAACCACCACCACTGAATCTTGCTGCAACCCTAGCTTTTGCAGCTCATCGGTAAATTGGTCTTGATTAGGCATCATGTGAGGCAGGTCTTGGCCTCGATCGCAAATTTTGCGGTCGAAGTCGAAGAACTCAGCCCCCGCTATTCTTTTTTGCCGCCATTCGGTTTCAGCATCACGAGCGGCAGCCGGCATATGCCAACTGGCATCAAAAATAATTAAGTTTTCAGACTCTAGATGTTGAAATAACCAATCGACGCTGACCAGCTTTTCGGCGTTGTTATGCTTAATCATAGACGTTTCCGATAAGACTCCTCCTAGCGTCGAATTTATCCAATCCGACTGTCGCTGGCAAGCGATTCAAACGGTCGCTATAGTGCGACCCCATGTTTAGTCTTACAAATCGCAATCTTGGCATTGTTTTCGCGCTTTGCGCTGCTGCCGGTCTTGGCGCAATAACAACGCATGCCAAA
Organism: uncultured Gammaproteobacteria bacterium; assembly: GCA_965364115.1. Lineage (GTDB taxonomy): Bacteria > Pseudomonadota > Gammaproteobacteria. The sequence continues at coordinate 6,357 of CBDTWQ010000068.1, forward strand.
ATAGTCTACGCCGATGGCGGCAACCCGCTAACCTTGCTGTTGGTCAGGTTTCTCGCCTCAAGCTTGATCTTCGGTTTGCTTTTACTCTGTTCCAACCAATCTTTCAAAGTCGACCGGCCTCAACGTCGAGGGGTGATAGCACTCGGCGTTATCTGGTCGGGCTCAATGATATGCTATTTGACCGCGGTCGAGACGATATCAGTCAGTCTCGCGGTGTTGATTCTCTATGCCTATCCAATGCTAGTGCTGCTCTGGTCGTTGCTGCGACGTCAAACGCGGGCATCACCCCCTCTGATCGGATTATTCCTATGCGCCTTCTTCGGGCTTTATCTCGCTTTATCGGGCGGCGATATTAAGCTAGACATGAGTGGAATTCTATTGGCCAGCTTAGCCAGCATCGGTGCCGCCTTCACCTTTATTTGTGGCGCCGCGATAGCCGCAAAAATGTCACCGCTAGCGCTGACTTTCTGGGTCAATTTTGCCGGTCTGGTAATGATTCTACCCTTTGCCTTTGATCAGTTAGCTTGGCCAAACGAATCGCGCGGGTTACTGGCCCTGATTTTAGCCACCCTATTCTACTTAATCGCGGTGCTGAGCCAATTCCAGGCACTCGCTCGTTTGCCGGCATCACAAGCCGCGTTTATTTTGAACCTTGAACCCGTGGTCTCGATCGTCTTGGCCATGCTGATGCTGGGCGAAGTTCTGAGTTTGATTCAGGCTAGCGGCGTCCTCCTCGTCATTTCTGCAATCCTCTTCTCTTTGCGTTTCAAAACCCGAATGACTTGAACCCGCACTTCGATTGAGGCAATGTCGGTTGTTTCAGAGGAAAGCCCAATGACAAAAGCGATACGAATTCACCAAACGGGTGGCGCTGAGGTTTTAACCTTTGAAGAAATTCAGGTGGATGAACCCGCTGCGGACGAAGTGCGCTTGCGTCAAAGTGCATGTGGGCTGAATTACATCGACATTTATGGTCGCAGCGGGGTTTATCCCGTGGGTGAACTGCCAGCCGTGTTGGGGATGGAAGCCGTCGGGGTGATCGAAGCAATTGGCCAACAAGTCGATCAATTTTCAGTCGGCGACCGGGTCGCCTACCCTATGCAGCTTGGCGCCTATGCTGAAGCCCGCCTAATAGCCGCCAACAAGCTGGTGGCGATACCGCCATCCATCAACGACGCCACCGCGGCGGCAATGATGCTGAAGGGCTTGACCGCGCACTACCTGCTTTTTCGCACCTATCCGGTTAAAGCAGGCGACACCATTTTAGTTTATGCCGCCGCCGGCGGCGTCGGGCTGATTTTAAGCCAATGGGCCAATCTGCTTGGCGCCAAAGTGATTGGCTGCGTCGGCTCAGAAGCCAAGGCCCAACTCGCAAAAGAAAACGGATGCCATCATACGATTCTCTATCGCAACGAAAATATTGCCGAACGAGTTCGAGAAATTACCGATGGTGAAGGTGTCGCGGTGGCTTACGACTCGATTGGCAAATCAACTTTTAATGCCTCACTCGATTCACTTAAGCCCTTCGGCATGCTCGTCACTTTTGGCAACGCCAGTGGCCCCGTTGAACCTTTCAGCCCGGCAATACTCGCGCCCAAAGGTTCGCTCTATCTCACCCGACCTACCTTGGCCACTCACATTTCAACCCCAGCCCTGCTGCAACAAGGCGCTGAGCGACTGATCGAGGTGGTCAGTTCGGGTCTCGTTAATATCCATATTAATCAGACGATGCCCTTATCAGAGTGCGCAAGCGCACATCGCCAACTTGAAGAAAGAAACACAACTGGATCTACAGTGCTCAACATAGTCTGAGACAAAATCAAACTGTTAATAGGAACAGTTTGATTTTTATCACCAGAAACATGAAATAATAACCCATGAAAAAAG
>CBDTWQ010000069.1:0-8180 GCA_965364115.1 uncultured Gammaproteobacteria bacterium
ACCTCTTCACAGGGGTAAACATGCCCATTTTCAAGCCCCGGCAAAGCCTTCTCTTCGGGCAACCACCTTTGTTGTGCCTTTTCATCCGGTATTGAACCCGTCGCCAAAACCACTTCGTCGGAACCGAACTCGACAATATCCTCGGCATCCATCGGGGAAAAGTAGCGAATCTCGACCTCTAACCGCTTGAATTGGCGTAAATACCAGCCCATCAGATCGGTAATCTGGCCGCGTCTCGGAGCCAAACCTGCGAGTCGAAATTGACCGCCAAGATCGCCCAGTGCTTCGGCTATAGTCACTCGATGGCCGCGTTCGGCGGCCACCCGCGCGGCCTCCATGCCTGCTGGGCCGCCACCGATAACGAGAACAGTTTTCGAATGGGCCGCCTTGCTGAACCGATCGCCACCCCATTCGAATTCTCGTCCGGCCGATGGATTAACCAAACAGGAGATCCAGTAGTCACGTGAACGCCGGCCCCAGCACATTTGGTTGCAAGATATGCATCCACGAATGTCTTCATGACGGCCCTCGCGAGTTTTGTTCACCCAATGCGGGTCAGCGATTTGGCCGCGCACAATCGAGACCAGGTCGGCATTGCCACTGGCGATCGTGTAGTCGGCGTTTTCAGGCGTCCGAATATGACTCTCGGCGGTGACGCGCGCGTGTTTCACCACCTGTTTCAGTGCGGCTGCGAGCGGAACCCCTTGTTTTTCACCGTGCACGAAGGTCGGCATGATCCGATCAGTGTCGAGGTAGTTGCCGGAACCACAGGTGACGTAATCCAGCTCACCGCTTTGGTCGTGCCAGGCAATCGTTTCTTGAAAATTTGCTAAGGTCATGACGAATGGCGTGTTCTCAGCATATCCGGTTGCCATGCCGATGATAAAATCCTCGCCGCAAGCTCGGCGAATCGATTCGATGATCGAAACCGATAAACGACAACGGTTTTCCAATGAGCCGCCCCACCGGTCATCGCGTTGATTCGACCAAGCTGTCCAGAATTGATCGAGCAGGCTGTGATAGGCGGCGAATAGTTCAACCCCATCAAAGCCCGCCGCCTGACAGCGTTTTGCAGCTCGAGTGAACCCGTCAATCACTTCGAGAATTTCTGTTTCTTGCATCCGGTGGCTGCCATCGGAATCGTGGTACGAAGGCAATCCGGAAGGGCTCCAATTTGGCATGAAGGAAAGGTCTGCATCGCCATGCTGACCGACATGATAGAGCTGCTGCAGAATGGTGGTGCCGTGGTGATGCACTGCCTCAGTGATCTTGCGAAAATGTGGCACCACGGCGTCGTCGTTGTGGCGAAAATTGCCACGCGTCAGAACGGCAGTGGAATGCACCGGCATGGGTTCAACCACAATCATCGCCGCTCCGCCGATCGCGCGTTCTTCGTAGTAGCCGCGGTGGCGTTCACTGGGCAGGCCTAAGTCGGACATGTTGGCAGTGTGGGCACCAAAGACGATGCGGTTTTCAAGCTTGCGATGACGTAGTTCAAGCGGAACAAACAGGTTTGCATGCGATGTCATGTCAGCGGCTCACGAATGGCTGTGCACTCAATATACCGATTGTCGGCTTGTGAACAAAACGTTATATTTTCTGTTCATCGATCGAAGTCTGTCATCTAGTGTAGAACGCGCGTTGGCGCAAACGAGAGCGCGGCCTTAGCGTTGGTTTTTAGTGTCCGAACTTAGATGAAATGGTTAACGCGGTTCGTAGCCGACTTGGTCTTGGGTTGGCTAACCGCGGCGTTTTGGAGAAGCGGCTAAAGTAGTGGCAAAGGCTAAGCCGTGGTGAAAATCGTGTTTTTGCGACCGAGCTTCATTGGCTGTCGCAACTGACGCAATTCAGCAGATCGTGCGCTTTACGAGGGGCATTTTCACCCAGCAGATGACCAAAACTGTTGGAACTTATCGAGCAAGGGTTTTTGCCAGTATCGTGAAAACAGGTTTTGCAGTAACTTATCGAAACCGGATTAAGCCAAACATAAATTAGCCCGCTGCGGGTCTAGCGGCAAACCTCAGAGGTGTTGAGATGAGATTGAAAGATATCAAAACCTGGGTAACGGTGCCGCCCAGTGGCATCGGCGGCAGCTTCTGGGTGATTGTCAAGGTGACCACAGACGATGGGATTGAAGGCATCGGCGAGTGTTATGGCATTCCCGTTTCAGGGGATATTGCTTGTGCCATGGTTGAAGACACCTTTGAGCGTTATGTTGCGGGTGAAGACCCCCACCACATCGAGACGCTTTTTCGGCGGGTTTACTCAGCCGGTTTTACCCAGCGCCCGGACATTAGCATGATGGCGGTGTTTAGCGGCATCGAAATTGCGATTTGGGATATTCTCGGTAAGGCGCATGATCAACCGGTTTATCAATTGCTCGGTGGCCAGTTTCACGACCGGATTAGAACCTACACTTATTTATATCCTGAGGCGATAGCCGGTGATGGTGCGCCAGACGTCTACCATGACGGTGATGCGGCCGCCGCGCGTGCGCTGGATTACCTTGATATGGGTTTCACCGCGATCAAACAAGACCCCGCTGGGCCCTATAGTTTTCAAGGTGGGCGTGAGTTATCGCTCAGCGAGCTCAGTCGATGTGAAGAAAATGTGCGGAAAATTCGCGAAGCGGTTGGCGACCGGGCCGACATTTTATTTGGCACTCATGGTCAGATGACGACCTCGTCGGCGATTCGCTTAGCAAGGCGACTAGAGCCTTATGATCCGCTCTGGTTTGAAGAGCCCTGCCCGCCAGACCAGATGGATGCGATTGCTAAGGTTGCGGCGTCCACCACGATTCCGATCGCCACCGGCGAGCGCCTCACCACGCGATTTGAATTTCACCAAGCGTTAAAAGCGGGCGTCTCAATTTTGCAGCCAGACGTGGGGCGTAGTGGCGGGATTTGGGAAACCAAGAAAATTGCGGTGATGGCCGAACTGTTCAATGTGCAGATTGCGCCACATATCTATTGCGGGCCGATTGCGCATGCCGCGGCAGCCCATGTGTCTTTCAGTTGCCCTAATTTTTTGATTCTCGAAACCATCCAGACCGGTTTTCACGATGCGGTGTTACAAACGCCTCTGGCTTGGGAAGATGGCTTCATGCCGGCACCCCAAGAGCCGGGGCTTGGCATCGAGCTTAATCAGGCGGTGGTTGAAGCGCATCCTTACACCCCGGGTGGGCGTTTGCATTTAGAGATGTGCCAAAGCGTGCTTGATTCGAATAATCAGCTAACCATTGGCGAGCTTGAATGAAATGCCTATGAACGAAGAGCGGATGAATGCGAAGCCAATGAGTGCTAGGCCAGAAAGTGATCGAGATAAACGACCGACGGAACTGAATCTGTCCAATTGGCGACAAGCGCCACTAAGCCGTTGGGCCTTCCATCATGTGTGCGAGATTGTGCCGAGTGAAGTGATCAATCGTGGTAGTCAGTCGACTCGCTTTGAACTTAATCCGGCGGCACAGATAGACGACCTCAGCTTCATAGGGCCGAATGCCGAAAACTGGTCCTTAAGCCAATGGCGGCAAGCCAGTGAAACCGATGCGTTGCTGGTGACGCATAAGGGTCAGCTGGTGCATGAGTGGTATGCGGATGATCGAATTGAGTTAAACCCACATATTATTTTTTCGATTAGCAAATCGGTTACCGCCACTTTGGCTGGGGTGTTGGTTGAGCGAGGGATGATTGATCCACAGCAAATGATCACCGAGTTAATCCCAGAGCTGTCTGCCACAGGCTATGCCGGTGCGAGCCTGCAACAATTGCTCGACATGCAGGTCAGTATTGATTTCGATGAAGACTATCTGGCGAGTAGCGGCGCGTTTGTCGAATATCGATCCGCAACCGGCTGGCACCCATGCGGGGTCGATCAGATCGATTCTAACTTGCATGATTTCCTGTCAACGATCAAACCGGGCAAGCAACAGCATGGGTTTAGATTTGAATATAAATCACCCAATTCTGACTTGCTGGGTTGGCTGCTGGAAAGAGCGAGCGGCCAGGGTTTGGCGGAACTGATGTCGGAACATTTGTGGCAACCGATGGGTGCCGAGAAAGATGCCTATATTACCGTCGATCGAAAGGGTGCGCCGCGTAGTGCAGGTGGTTTGTGTGTGATACCGCGCGATTTGATGCGCTTTGCTGAAATGGTGCGTTGCGCTGGGGTCGCCGATCAGCAGCAGGTCATCCCGACCAGCTGGATCAATGACTGCATGACCAATGGCAGCCGTGAAGCCTGGTTGCGCGGCGAATCGGCGCGCGAGTTTCCGCAAGGTTGTTATCGCAACAAATGGTATCAAACCGGCAACGACCATTCAGTGGTGATGGCGATCGGGATTCATAGCCAATGGATTTATATCGATCCGGTGGCCGAAGTCAGCATTGTCAAACTGTCGTCGCAAGGTGACCCGCTTAATCTCGAGCTCGATACGATTAACCTGCAAGCCTTTGCCCGTGTTTGTGCCGAGCTCTATAGCCCGAGTTAATCCGATTCCACTGATGAACGCTCAATCCAAGTCACCAAACGGTGAATTACTGCCTAGCCTTGCCATTTTGGCAGGTGCGGTATTGTGGGGTTTGTTCTGGATTCCGGTGCGTGGGGTCGAGGCGGCAGGCGTGCATGCCTATTGGGTGGGGCCAGTGATTTTTGCTGCCAGCTCGCTATTGTTTTTACCGTTGGTGTTCATAAGACGGCGGGCGTTTGCTGAGCACTGGCGCAGCATTTGGTTGCCAGGGTTAATGTCTGGCTTCGCTTTTGCACTCTACATCGCCAGCATTAATCTGACGGATGTAGTTCGCGCGATCTTATTGTTCTACATGACCCCACTCTGGAGCACTTTACTCGGCGTTTTGATTCTTAACGAGCGCCTCACGCTTAATCGAATAGCCGCGTTGGTTTTGGCGGCCGGAGGCTTGTATGCGGTGCTCGCCGTCGGTGATGGTTTGCCCATTCCGCAAAATATTGGAGACTGGTTTGCGTTGATCTCAGGGCTGTTCTGGTCGATTGCCTCGGTCAAGCTGTTTCAGGGTGGCAATCATTTTATCGTTGAAAAGGTCATCACTTTCGTTGTCTTTGCGCTCGTTCTGTCGCTGTCGCTTGTTTTTGCCCATCAGGATGGTTGGGCATTAATGCCTGAATTGAATCAGATATTGGCAGGTCGCTATTGGGTTTTGTTGTTGGCTGTAGCGATGTTGCCGATTTGTTTTCTGACGATTTGGCCGGCAACCATGCTCAGCCCCGGCCGGGTTGGCATGCTGCTGCTCGGCGAAGTGATTGTCGGTGTCGTTTCGGCGGCCTTATTAATCGATGAGCCTTTCGGCACGCGCGAATTGCTCGGCACACTGTTGATTGTGGCTGCCGGCGCAGTCGAGGTTTTACGCCGGCCACCTGTGGCGCCTGTTTAGCTCATCTAGCGGCTAGAAAATCATCAATCTGTGGCGTTCGATAGCCATCTTCGCGCCATAAAATCGGAAAGTAGTTTTCATCGAGTTGATTGTCGCCTAGTCGTTTATAGCGACTATAAATCGGCCCGATTCCTTGGCTAAAGTGCGCCGGTGCATATTCAACCTCACTCGGCATTGCATGCAGAACCAACGCGCGTCGCGGGTTGTCGCTTTGATTAGCCCCCGAGCCATGCCATGTGCCGCCATGATGAAACGATCCGCTGCCAGCTTTCACCTCAAGCGGGACAATCTCTGCAGGCTGGTTCAAAGCGTTGGCCGCATCGACCATCGGTTTGCGATAGTCATCGGGTGCATGAAATTGACCCGCGGGAGGTTGCACCGGCCATCGGTGTGAGCCGCGCACATATTCAATCGTGCCGCCTTCGGCGTAAGTGTCATCCAGTGCGATCCAGCAAGTTATGATCTCGCTTGGCGTAAACCACTGCAAATAAGCATTGTCTTGATGAAAACCAAGGGCCTTGGCACCGGGTGGTTTCCAGATGACGTTGTCAATCATGATGCGAACGCCGCTCCAACCGGCAAACTGGGCAATGGTTTGTCCCAATTTGGGGTCCAGCACGACCGACGCGATCGCGCGATTGGCTTTCCAGGCGTTACAGATTTGGCGGCTGAGTTGCGGGTCGCCGTTTGACTGTTGCCAGTTGACTTCGTCAGGGCTAACCCCGGTTTCGAATTGACCATCAAACAAATCGTCGAAAGCTTGATGCAATTGCGGCAGGTGACTGGTGTCGATTAGATCGTTGACGCGGAGGAAACCATCGTCTCTAAATCGTTTCAAATTGGCGTTTGATGGTTTGTCCATATTAGATTGGTTGATTGGTTCGAAACCGAGTATAAAGTCTTTTTTTAAGGAGCGCGAAATCATGTTTTATAAGACTGATGAGCCGCATGGTTTACCCCACAACCCATTTAAAAGTTGCGTAGTGCCGCGCCCGATCGCCTGGGTGAGTTCGATTCACCCGAATGGCACCGCAAATTTAGCACCCTACAGTTTCTTCAACGCATTGGCAGACGCGCCGCCGCTAGTGATGCTGGCCTTCAACGGTTATCACCAACACGGCGGAGAGAAAGACACTTTATTTAACATCAAATCGAGCGGTGACTTTGTGGTTAATATGGTGCCGCTGGCGCTGCAACAGGCGATGAATGTGAGCACCGAGGCGGTCGCCCCTGAAATCAATGAAATCGACCTGGCTGGGCTTGAAACCGAAGCCTCCGTGCTAGTGAAGCCGCCCCGAATCAAAGCGGCGCCGATTCATCTAGAGTGCGAACTGCATCAAGAAATTGATTTGCCTTGCAACGATGCCGACAGCATTAATCGAATGATTATCGGCCATGTGGTCGGCGTTCATATCAATGATCAAGTGCTGGTGGATGGTCTGATTGACCTTAGCAAAATTCAACCTCTGGCCCGACTGGGTTATGCGCAATACACCTCGGTCGATAACCTATTCACGATGCCCCGCCCCGATTGACTGACGGTTGCATCTAGTATCTCGCATCTTGCCTAAACGCCTAAACGCCTGAAAAGGCGATTGTGTTTTGTTTTACTTCGTTGGGTTGATGATTAAGCCGGCCAATCTTCGCCTTCCGTGTAGCGAGTGCCTTGATGGCCCTTTTTCGGAATTGGGGTGGCTAATTTTTCGCCAGGGGCTTCGACCGTGATCAGAATTCGAGGCCTGCCTGAATTAGGGTTTTTAGCGCCCGTCACGAAGCCGCTGATTTTCAGGCGACCGCGCAGTTGATTGTCGAAGATCGTATAAACGTAGTCACCAACTTGCAATCGTTTGGGCTCAGTTCCAGCCATGTGAAACTCGGCTTGATTGCGGCTGCCGTCAAACAGCGATTCGAGGTATTCAACCCCAGCCTTTGCGGGCACAGTTTTAGTGATTCCAAAGCTCATTAACCTATCTTCTAATATCAGCCAACTCAATGCCAGCAGGAAAACCAGCAGTGGTATCCCTAATTTGATCTGAATGATCAGGGTTGTTATAAACAGCGGCGACCTTGGAGGCCGCCGCGATCAATTTTCAGTCTATTCCAAGCCCTTAAGGTTTTGCCTGTTAGTGGCTGTGGGGTTGTTTAAATGACGTCCAGAACCCAAGCGGTTGAGGCGAAAACAACTAGCATATGAACACTCCAATAACTCGCGTTCATCGATCATTCTGGAATATGGTGGCGCAAAACGATATGCCGCCAGACGTTTAGTAGACGACTGGAGGACCATTTTGGATTGTGACTCTTGCCGATGATTTGATCTTGCTGAATTGTTTCTAGCTGCCAGACGATATCAACTGCCGATGACAGTGACGGTTTACGGCAATATTGCTGCATCGAGGTTTCAACCCTGTCGAGTAGCCGTTCAGGCTCCTGATCACTGGCTGCGGTTTTAAAGGGTTTACGATAACTTTGATAAGAATTCGAACGCATGCTTCTCTCCAGTTGTGAATAAATTTGGCTGGCGTTTGAATGCGGGCTAGCTAGAAGGGTGATAGTAAATGCGAATGATTATCATTTGCAAGAACTATTTTGTTAAAATAAGTTTATCGAATCGCGTTATAGCAAGTTGATAAAGCTGTCCCTGATGTTTGATTTGGATGCGGCAATGCTCACCAAATAAGTCAGTACTGTTAAGGATCCTCATTTTTTTATCGCCCGTTTGTGCCGAGCTTGAAGTCGGCGTTTTTTTAAGGTTCTTCACTAGGCTGCTAT
>CBDTWQ010000070.1:0-8156 GCA_965364115.1 uncultured Gammaproteobacteria bacterium
GGTGGGTGCTGACGGGATCGAACCGCCGACCCTCGCCTTGTAAGGGCGATGCTCTCCCAGCTGAGCTAAGCACCCGGTATGTGTCAAATGGCGGCTTAGTTTACAGCGTCCTTGAGTGCTTTGCCAGGCTTGAAAGCAGGCGCATTAGAAGCAGCAATTTGAATCGCCTGGCCCGTGCGAGGGTTGCGTCCTGAACGAGCAGCGCGCTGACGAACTAGGAAGGTTCCAAAGCCAACAACCGTGACTTGATCGCCAGATTTAAGGGCTTCTGTCACTGCCGCAATTACGCCATCAACAGCACGAGACGAGTCGGCTTTACTCAAGCTAGCAGCATTGGCGACAGCATCAATCAATTCAGATTTATTCATAGATTTTTTCCACTTAGTTAGGTTGAAAATTTAAGTCCATAAGGCGGACTGTCAACATGAAAACCGTTGACTTTTATTGTTTCCTTTGAGCGTGTAACTGGCTCGTAGCTTCCCCATCCAGAGCATGGGATTAAACCAACAGCACGCGTAGTGGTCAACCTATAATGGCCAAAAACTGAAATAAATAGCAATAATTCACCAAACACCCACTAATATTCTGCTAGTCGAAACAATAGCCGGTGAATGGTGCCGGTATTTTAAATAGTGACTGACCGAAGGGTTCGGCGAGTTTTTCCGGAAATAGCAACTGACCATCGAAATTCACGTCCCGCAGACGTCAAAAAACTGGCGCGACGTTGAATCAAATTACCTTGGTAAAACAGCCAAAAGCGAGATTCATTGCTGATCGCTAGCGAGCGATTCAAAGTGGTGAATCGCCCTCCCCTGATATTGAACCAATCAGCCATCGATCAACCGACAGCGGGTGACCCGTTAGTGCGCTCTAGCTCCGGTCGACTTTTTCTCTTTTGATTTAGAATCCGGCGCTGCTTCTACCGGTTCAACTTCTTCCGGCAACGGGGTCGGTTGATGTGTGAGCGCTTGTTCTAACACTTGATCGATCCAGCGCACCGGAACAATCTCTAGCTTGGCTTTAATGTTGTCAGGTATCTCGGCTAGGTCTTTCTCGTTCTCTGCAGGAATCAGAACCTTGGTAATTCCTCCACGATGTGCGGCTAACAGTTTCTCCTTCAAACCTCCGATTGGCAAAACTTCTCCGCGAAGGGTAATTTCACCCGTCATCGCAACCTCGGCTCGCACTGGAATTTTAGTTAAGGCCGACACCAGAGCCGTGCACATACCAACACCTGCACTCGGGCCATCCTTAGGTGTTGCACCTTCAGGAACATGGATATGGAAATCTTTCTTCTCATTGAAATCGGCCTTAACGCCCAGTATCGCTGCACGGCTTCGAACCACCGTCATTGCAGCCTGGATAGACTCCTTCATCACGTCGCCAAGTTGCCCCGTTTGGACGAACTTACCTTTTCCATCAACCACCGCTGATTCTATGGTCAACAACTCACCGCCGACTTCGGTCCATGCCAAGCCGGTCACCTGGCCAACCTGATCTTTTTCGTCGGCCGAACCGAAGCGAAAACGTTTCACACCCAAATATTTCTCGAGGTTGTCTATGTCTATCGCAATCTGCTTGATAGCAGGGTTCAGCAACATCTCTTTCACCGATTTGCGACATATCTTCGAAATCTCGCGCTCTAAACTACGAACCCCTGCTTCACGGGTGTAACGCTGAATAATATCAAGCACTGCATCCTCACCAATCTCGATCTCGGTTGCCTTGAGACCGTTTTCCTTGATTTGCTTTGGAACAAGATATTTGAGCGCAATATTTAATTTCTCGTCTTCGGTATATCCCGGAATCCGAATCACTTCCATCCGATCCAGCAAAGGGCCTGGTATATTCATGCTGTTCGAAGTGGCGACAAACATGGTGTCGGAAAGATCGAAGTCGACTTCCAGGTAGTGGTCGGCAAAGGTATTATTTTGCTCTGGATCAAGAACCTCCAGCAAGGCCGACGCCGGATCGCCACGAAAGTCCATCGCCATTTTATCGATTTCATCTAGCAGAAACAGCGGGTTACGAACATTCACTTTAGACAAATTTTGAATTATTTTGCCGGGCATAGAACCAATGTAAGTGCGACGATGGCCCCGTATTTCGGCCTCGTCTCGCACGCCGCCGAGCGACATACGTGAAAATTTTCGGTTAGTGGCACGGGCGATAGATCGACCGATCGAAGTCTTACCGACACCTGGTGGCCCAACTAGGCACAAAATCGGACCTTTGAGCTTGCGCACGCGTTGCTGCACGGCAAGATATTCAAGAATTCGCTCTTTGACTTTCTCCAAGCCGTAATGATCTTCTTCAAGCACCTGCTCAGCTTGTGCTAAATCACGCCGAATTTTAGACTTCTTCTTCCACGGCACACTGACCAGCCAGTCGACATAATTGCGCACCACAGTGGCTTCTGCCGACATCGGCGACATCATTTTCAGTTTGTTGAGCTCAGAATCAGCTTTTTCCCTAGCCTCTTTCGGCATTCCAGAGTCTTCAATTTTCTTTTGCAGATCTTCGACTTCATTAGGTGCATCGTCCATGTCACCGAGCTCTTTTTGAATCGCCTTCATTTGCTCATTCAAATAGTATTCGCGTTGGCTCTTCTCCATCTGCTGCTTAACTCGACCCCGAATGCGCTTTTCAATCTGCATCAGGTCGATCTCCCCTTCGATCTTGCTCATAATGTGCTCGATTCGCTCGCGAGGGTCCTGAATTTCGAGGATTTCCTGTTTTTCGTCGAGCTTAAGCGACATATGGGCGGCAATCGTATCGGCCAATCGACTGGGGTCATCAATGCCTGAAAGCGACGTTAGAATCTCCGGCGGCACTTTCTTGTTGAGTTTGACGTATTGATCGAACAGATTCAAAACCGAGCGCAAAAGCACTTCGGCTTCACGGTCATCGACTAAGTTGGCCTTTTCTAGGGGTTGCACTGACGCCGAATAATACTCGTTGGTTTCAAGCAAACTATCGACCGAGACTCGATCGCCACCTTCAACCAGCACTTTAATCGTGCTGTCTGGCAGTTTCAACATCTGCAGAATCGTTGAGAGTGTGCCTATTTTATAGAGATCTCCCTGTCCGGGGTCATCAACTTCGGCATTTTTTTGCGCCAGCAACAAAACTTTCTTGTTGTCGGCCATCGCGGCTTCCAATGCCAGAATGGACTTTTCCCTTCCGACAAATAATGGAATGACCATGTGTGGGTAAACCACTACATCACGCAACGGCAAGACCGGAATCAGTTGCTTTTCGCCGGGCTCGGCAAGCGCCTTATCTTGATTATCTGACATAAATGCCTCTTCACTTGAATCTCGAATCTATATGGGTGTCAATTGCGGTGTTTCAACCCGCCGATCGATCGCCTCGCCAAGCTGAAGAATTAATCGTCCGAGGCCACTCGCTGCAGTTCACCACCCTCATAAATCACATAGGGCTGCGCATGTCCATCAATCACGGCCGCATCAACAACTACCTTGCTAACATTATCCATCGCTGGTAAATCGTACATTATTTCGAGCAGCGTATTTTCCAAAATAGTTCGCAACCCGCGAGCACCCGTCTTTCTGTCCATTGCTTTTCTAGCAACCGCGGCAAGCGAGTCTTCTCGAAACTCAATCTCACAACCTTCTATTTCAAACATCTTTTGATACTGCTTGGTAATCGCGTTCTTGGGTTCGGTCAGGATCCTAATAAGGGCTTCTTGATCTAACTCTTCTAAGGTTGCGACGACTGGCAAGCGGCCGACGAATTCAGGGATTAAACCGTATTTGATCAAATCCTCTGGCTCAACCTTGCTCACGATCTCACCAAATAATTCTTTCTTATCTTTGCTTTTGACGTCAGCGCCAAAGCCAATTCCGCCTTGATCTGAACGATTCAAAATCACTTTGTCGAGACCTGCAAAAGCACCGCCACAAACAAACAGGATCTTGCTCGTGTCAACTTGCAGAAATTCTTGCTGTGGATGTTTACGTCCACCTTGAGGCGGCACAGAAGCAATCGTGCCTTCAATCAGTTTAAGCAATGCTTGCTGCACGCCTTCACCAGAGACATCGCGAGTGATTGAAGGATTATCAGATTTGCGCGATATCTTGTCGATCTCATCGATATAAACAATGCCGGTTTGCGCCTTCTCGACATCGTAATCGCACTTTTGCAGTAACTTTTGAATAATGTTTTCAACATCTTCACCGACGTAGCCGGCTTCAGTTAGGGTCGTCGCATCGGCAATCGCAAAAGGCACATTCAACAACCTGGCCAGCGTTTCGGCCAACAAGGTTTTGCCTGATCCGGTGGGTCCAATTAGCAGAATATTGCTCTTGGACAACTCGATTTCATCTTTGATGTGGCCGACTTCGAGACGCTTGTAATGATTGTAAACCGCAACCGACAGAACCTTCTTGGCACGACTCTGGCCGATCACATATTCATCAAGCACTTTGAAAATTTCATGTGGGATGGGCAGCTTATTGTCAACATCCTCGCCACTCTCGTGGATCTCTTCGCGAATGATGTCATTACATAAATCGACACATTCATCGCAAATAAAGACTGACGGTCCAGCAATCAGTTTCCTAACTTCATGCTGACTCTTGCCGCAGAAAGAGCAATACAACAGCTTTTCGTCTTTACCTTTAGTTTTCTCGTCACTCATACAAACACTACCAACTCTCGATACCAACGTTTTCGATAATATTAGACGCCGCTTTCTAGCACAACCGAAAACACCGCATTTTCAGTAATGACTCAGCAGAATTATGAAGCAATTTTCTATTCTGTGGCGCTATTCTCATTTGGTTCGGCACGGGCCGTTAAAACTTGATCAATCAATCCATACTCGACCGAGTCTTCTGCACTCATGAAATTGTCTCGCTCGGTGTCTTTGTCGATGACGTCTACCTCTTGCCCCGAATGCCGCGCTAATATTCGATTTAAGCGGGTTCTGACCGCCAGTATTTCTTTCGCATGAATCTCAAAGTCGCTGGCTTGCCCTTGAAAACCACCGAGTGGTTGATGGATCATCACTCTGGAATGCGGCAGCCCGTATCGTTTTTCCGCACAGCCACCCGCTAACAAGATAGCGCCCATGCTGGCTGCCTGACCGGTGCAAAGTGTGCTGACATCGGGCTTGATAAACTGCATCGTATCGTAAATCGCCAGTCCCGCAGAAACCGAGCCACCCGGACTATTAATGTAAAGTGAGATGTCTTTGTCGGGATTTTCCGATTCGAGAAACAGAAGCTGCGCCACAATCAAGTTCGCCATATGGTCTTCAATAGGACCAACGACGAAAATTACCCGCTCTTTGAGTAGACGAGAATAAATAT
Organism: uncultured Gammaproteobacteria bacterium; assembly: GCA_965364115.1. Lineage (GTDB taxonomy): Bacteria > Pseudomonadota > Gammaproteobacteria. The sequence continues at coordinate 5,337 of CBDTWQ010000070.1, forward strand.
CGTAGGCACGTTCGCCACGCGCAGACTGTTCAACCACCATCGGAACTAGATTGGCTTCAGGAGCGGTGTAATCTGGGAGCATCGAACGGATGCTAACGGAGTTGAGGTTATCTCTCATATTGAAGGTCCATTCAGATTCTTAAACCCCAAAACTACTCAATTATATAGTCCTGAGTCGGAAATTACAGTTTGGTTTAACCAAACATTGTAGTTCTGGGTGATCAAAACGTCTTGAATAATTTCAAAGATCAAGTTCTTCTCCAGTTCAATCCAACTAGCTCAATCCAACCAGTTAGGTCTAAAGTTTGCCATTCATCAAGTCTTCGAATCGAGTTTCCTTTTCGCTGACTTTGGCATGCTCTAATATGTGGGCAACTACCTGATCTTCAACCACCATGTTTTCGAGCCCCGAGCGAGCTTCACGATTTTGCCGATAGTAATTAACAACCTGTTCAGGCTGCTCATAAGAAACCGCCATTTCATCGATCGCCGCATCGACCCTCGACTGATCTAATTCAATTTTACCTGACTTGATGACCTCAGCGATCAACAAACCCAACTGCACACGGCGCGTCGCTTCTTCCGCGAAGAGTTGATCGGGCAAACTAGTTGCGTCCGCTTCTTCCGGCTTCTGCCCCATCCGTTGCGCTGCTTGCTGGCGCAAGGATTTGACTTCCCCAGCCACCAGAGCGCTAGGCGCGATTATGTCGTTTTTCTCCAACAAACCAGTCAGCGTGCTGTTCTTGATATGCGATTTCAGCCGTTCCGCCATTTCCTTTTGCATGTTGGCTCGAATATCGGCCCGCATCTTATCGAGATCACCGTCCTCGATACCAAAACCTTTGGCAAACTCAGCGTCAATTTCAGGTAGCTCAGGTTCGGATACTTTAGTTGCCTTGAGGGTGAATTCGGCTTTCTTACCGGCGACATCCTTGCCGTGATAGTCTTCAGGGAAATTAACTTCAACTAGCTTTTCTTCACCCGCTTTAATCCCTTTAAGGCCTGCTTCGAACTCAGCTAGCATTTGTCCTGCACCAATTTCAACCGGCATCTCGGTGCCCGTGCCGCCGTTGAAAATCTCGCCATCTATACGTCCCTCGAAATCAACCATGACTTGAAAGCCTTCAACGGCTGCCGCCTCGGTTTCCTTCCATGATTTATTCTGGCCCCGCAGCTTCTCTAACATTTGCTCAAAATCATCATCCGAGATTTCGACCAACGGCTTTTCAATTTCGATTGAATCGAGTTCAAGCTTGTCTAATTCTGGGTAAACTTCAAAAGTCGCGGTGTAGGACATGTCTTGCTTTTCCTCACTGCTCACAGCGTCAATGCTCGGCATCCCGGCCGGACGCACTTTCTCTTGCTCCAGCGCCTTTTGATACGAGGACTCGATAACGTCGCCTACCACTTCTTGGCGCACTTGACCGCCAAATTTCTGTTGAACCACCTTGAGCGGCACTTTACCAGGGCGAAAACCGTCGATTCGCATCGTCTTACTCAGGTCTTTGAGCTTTTTCTCAACGGCTTCGGTCACTTCGGCAGACGGAATTTGCACCGTCATTTTGCGTTCAAGGCCTTCAAGCGTTTCGATTGATACTTGCATGCTGCTAATCTCGTCGTAATTAACCGGGGGATGTTCTGTTGAATAAATGGTGCGAAAGGAGAGACTCGAACTCTCACATCTAAGATACCAGAACCTAAATCTGGCGCGTCTACCAATTCCGCCACTCTCGCAGAGTTCTTACTAAACCAATTATATGGCCTCACACTGGATTCACCAGTATTTTTCCATCAAAAAACCTACAATCAAAAACAATAACGCCTGCAAGCAGGCGGATTAAAAATGGGGTGGACGATGGGGATCGAACCCACGACAACAAGAATCACAATCTTGCACTCTACCAACTGAGCTACGCCCACCATAAAATTTCGGCACCACCTCAACCTATCGCATAAGTGGCGCGCCCGGCAGGATTCGAACCTGCTACCCTCGGCTTAGCTTACCAACTACGCCTTTCGACGCCTCAACTGCGAGTTTGTGGTCTGGACTATCTCTTCACCATTACAGGTGTCACACGTATAGTCTCTACGGATCCCTAATTCGGTTTAAACCGTTACCGGCTTAAATACGACTTAAATCAGTGCGTCTACCTTCAACACATGCTGGAAAATTGCATACGCTGACCCTTCGAAGCACTGTGCTGCCCTCGTTGTTGGTTGCCGTTTCATGCCACAACCGACCACTGGGTCAACTACAGGTTTCCTCGGGATTGCCATCATCTCAGCCAACAAACAACCGAAAGTTAAGGTTTCCCCGATACAGTGCGATCCACTTTGCGGGTTTTGTTTCCCCGCAAAGGCTCCTGATTGCACATCAACATTGATGCGCGCCTAAAGGCCGATGCTCTATCCAAATGAGCTACGGGCGCTCCGATAACTTTTATAAAAAGCCAAACACACGATCGTCGCGTTTAAAATTGGTCGGGGTGGAGAGATTCGAACTCCCGACCCACTGCTCCCAAAGCAGTTGCGCTACCAGGCTGCGCTACACCCCGAATTGCCATTCTCCGCGTCGGTTCCATCAAGGAACTTTAAGCGCAAACTAACAGGCGCGAAATAATACGCGCAAGCCATTGAATCGTCAAATCATTACCGCCATAAAAAATCACTTAAGCGCGTCGCCAACGTGTTCCTTTCGGGCCATCTTCGATTTCGATGCCTTCGTTGACCAATTCATCACGAATTCGGTCGGCAGTTGCCCAGTCTTTGCTGTTGCGCGCTAGAAACCTGGCTTCGACCATCTCGTCGATTTTTTTATCA
>CBDTWQ010000071.1:0-8103 GCA_965364115.1 uncultured Gammaproteobacteria bacterium
TTAATTTCATTGGCAAGATTAGTGCTAGTCGGCGACGACTCTATTTGATTAGCGTCAGCAACTTCAGCGATGAAAGTCGCGCTGGCCGATGCCCTAATCGCCGGGCCTAAGGTTGGCTCGTTGCGACCGTTATTAAAAGTCGAGCCGCCCCAGATATCCACTATGGCTTTCACGTCGCTGCTAATCGCTCGGGGTCTTGCCAAAGCAACCGGTTCGACAGGCGCTACCGTCTTTGGCTTCGCCGGCGGCGTCGCTGACATCTTGGCAATCGCATTCTCATCAAAATCGATCGCCGACAAAATCTCTACACCACCCGGCACTTTATTATTGCCGAGAATCACAGCGTCCCCACCCTGCTCTTGTTTGACCAAGGCGAGCGCTTCGCGCATCGTGGGTCCAAAGGTTCGTTTAATTCTCATCCTAATTCCTTAATTGTTCGACTTTGCGATCTCGGGATTTCCGATGTTGGCGATCACTCGCAACTGTTTGTCATCGGGAATTTCGTCATAACTCAAAACATGCAAGCCTGGAATGGCGTGGCGCACCATCCGTGCGAGCATTGTTCGCAGGCTTTGCGAGACAAGCAGCACTGCCGGTTCACCCCGCGTCTGTTGATTTTCTGCTGCCTGTTTCAGTGAGCTATGTATCATTTGTGCCAGTCCTGGTTCGACGGCCATCACGGTGCCGTCCTGCCCTTGCACTGATTGAAGCAATATTTGTTCCAAAGATGGATGAAGCGACATAACACTTAGCTCTGAAGCCATTCCGTAGATACTTTGCACAATTTGGCGGCCAAGATTGACCCTAACTTGGCCGCTTAGGTAGCCAGCATCTTGACTCTTGCCGCCATGCTCCGCCAAAGATTCGGCGATGCTGCGCAGATCACGTATCGCGATCTGTTCTTGCAGCAAGTTCTGAAAAACTTTAACGATGACCGACAGTTCCAGCGGTTTCGGGGTGAGCCCATCAACCAGCTTCGGTGAGTTGCGTTTCAGCACGTCTAGTAATTCTTGCACTTCTTCATGCCCAATCAACTCGTGGGCATTGTCTTGCAGCATCTGGCTCAAGTGAGTGGCGACGACGGTCGAAGCGTCAACCACGGTGTAGCCTAATGTCTGCGCGTGATCACGTTGCGAGGGATCGATCCAAACGGCCTCAAGACCAAACGCGGGGTCACGAGTTGGCGTGCCATTTAAGGTACCGTAGACGGTGCCCGGATTGATCGCCAGATCATGGCCCGGAATGACCTCGGCCTCACCCATCGGAACGCCCAGCAAACTGAGACGATAAGTGTTAGGCGCCAGATCAAGATTGTCTCGAATATGAACCGGCTGAATCAGAAACCCGAGCTCTTGCGACAGCTTCTTACGCACCCCTTTTATTCGCGTCATCAACTCGCCACCTTGGCGCTCATCGACCAGCGGAATCAGACCGTAACCCACTTCGAGACCAATAATGTCGACGGTTTGCACATCATCCCAACTCAAGTCGCTGGAAACCGGTTGAGCCTCAGCCTGTGTTGCTGCGGGGTCGACTGGCTCAGGCACTAGCTGGCGTCGATGAAGTACATAAGCGGTGGCGCCAGCGATCGCGGCAATGGTTAAAAAGGCCACGTTAGGCATGCCAGGAATCACACCCAACACGGCAATGATCGTGGCTGCCACCACCAATGCCCGCGGGTTATCAAACATTTGGCTGAAAATCTGGCTCGACATGGATTCCGAAGTCGACACCCGGGTGACAATAATCGCGGTGGCGGTGGATAACACCAACGATGGAATCTGCGCTACCAAGCCATCACCGATAGTTAATAAGGTGTAATTGCGCATCGCAACGCCAGCCGCCAGGTCATGCTGGAATACGCCGATTGCTAGGCCACCGATAATATTGATAAACAAAATCAAAATGCCGGCGATCGCATCACCCCGAACAAATTTACTGGCACCATCCATCGAGCCATAGAAATCGGCTTCCTGAGCAATTTCAACTCGACGTAAACGGGCTTCTTCCTGGGTGCACAACCCCGCGTTTAAATCAGCGTCGATCGCCATTTGCTTGCCGGGCATTGCATCCAAGGTGAATCGTGCACTGACTTCTGAGACGCGTCCCGCGCCTTTGGTGACTACCACAAAGTTGATGATCACCAGAATCGAGAAGACCACCAAGCCCACCGCATAGTTACCGCCAATTACAAAATCGCCAAACGCCTCGATAACTTTACCGGCCGCGGCTGTGCCGGTGTGGCCTTCGAGCAAAACCACTCGAGTTGACGCAATGTTCAAGGCTAAACGCAGCAACGTAGCGATCAGCAAAATAGTCGGGAAAACGGTAAAGTCAAGCGGCCGCATCGCATAAACCGAGACCAGCAAAACCACCAGACCAAAGGTAATGTTGAAGGTAAACAACAAATCTAGCGCCATCGGCGGCAATGGAACCACCACCATGGCTAACATCGTGATCACGATCAATGGCGCCCCGAGGCCTAGCGGATTAAGCGCTCTGAGTTGTGTCGTTAAGGTATCACCAGCCACTTAGGCTTCCTCATCAGTTGGCATATAAGGGTCGGGTCGCTGCGGCACTTCTGAACCTTGCTCGCGGGCAATTCTCAGCTGAAAAACAAAGGCCAGAATTTGAGCTACTGCAAAATACAAATGCGCGGGTATTTCTTGATCGATCTTGCAGTGGGCATAGAGGGCACGCGCCAATGGCGGCGCTTCAAATACCTCAATTTGGTGTTCTTTAGCAATTTCGCGAATTCTCGCCGCGATCAGATCTCTACCCATTGCCAACACCAAAGGTGCCGCCATGCTGCCGTGCCGATATTTCAAGGCAACTGCATAGTGGGTTGGATTGGTGACGATGACATCCGCTTCGGGCACCGCATCCATCATTCGACGCTGCGCCATCTCTTGCTGAAGTTGGCGAATTTTCGATTTGACCTCCGGCTTACCTTCGGTGTCTTTCATCTCATCGCGAACTTCCTGCAGCGTCATTTTCAATTTTTGTGAGTGGTCCCAAAGCTGAAACGGCACATCAATTGCGGCGATTAGAATTAACGCCGACGAAACCACAAAGAAACTCAAACCCAGCAGCCAGGCGCCATTTTCCATCGCTAAACTCAAAGGTTGAGTGCCAAGCCCTAGAAAATCGTCAGCCCGACTCCATAAAAAAGTAACCGCAACCGTCGACACCACTAAAAACTTTGCCATCGCCTTGACCAATTCCATTAAGCCTTTGGCAGAAAATATTCGCTTCAGCCCACTAAGTGGATTAATTCGATCCGCCTTAAACGCCAAGGCATCAATACTGAACGTCCAACCACCGATCGCCAACGGGGTGAACAATGCAACCAAAGTCATCAACACCAAAAACGGGGTGATTCCGGTCAGCGCGGTCGATAGGGCTAAATCAAACTTTACGAAAATAGTTGAGGTCGAAAAAATTTCTGCTCGGGTAAAGGTCAAACCTTGGCGCAGGAAGAGAGATATATGCTCCAGCATATAAGAGCCGGACAGTAACAAACCGATCGAACCGATTACCATAATGGTCATGCTATTGAGTTCTTTTGAGCGAGGCACCTGACCTTTTTTCTTCGCATCTAGCAGTTTTTTCGGCGTCGGTTCTTCCGTTTTTTCTTGACCCATGTCGCTTTCGTTGGCCATTCAAATATCCTATGGCGTGACGATCGATTGCGAGAGTTGCATTGCCTGCAACAGCATTTGATTGATTCGCGGAACGAATCCGGGCAGCACCAGAATTACAACGATAAATCCCATGAACATGGTGACTGGAAAACCAACTGAGAAAATATTTAACTGAGGTGCCGCTCGAGTCATCACACCCATGGAAAGAGTAATCACCAACAGCGAGATCAGTGCGGGAATGGCCACCCAAAGTGCACCCACAAACATTTGGCTTCCCCATGAAACCAGCGAGAAAAAACTGTCGCGACCGACACCGCCGCCGCCGATGGGCAAACTTTGAAAGCTGTTGACAACCAGTTGAATCAAGGTCAAGTGGCCGCCAATGGAAAGAAACAATAAAGTAGTCATGATTAGAAACAACTGCGACATCACCGGAACGTTAACCCCGTTGGTGGGGTCGATCATCGACGCAAAACCCAAACCCATTGCCATCGCAATCGATTCACCTGCAATCATTAATGCACCGAACACCAGTTGAATCGTGAAACCCATCGATAAGCCGATCAGCACCTGCTGCACGGACACCAGAAAACCGGCAATCGATAGCGCTTCAACCTCGGGCATTGGCGGCAGCATCGGCACCACTAAAGCTGACAACAATAAGGTCAGCACAATCTTGACTCGGGTCGGCACCAAGCGGGTGCCAATCACCGGCATTGCCATCAACATCGCGCCAATCCGAGTCATCGGCCAGAGCAATGAACCGACAAATGCAGTGGCATCTGCAAAACTGAAGTCCATCTGGATTAACCGATCAAACCAGGAATGTTGAGATACAGACGACGCGTAAACGACACCAACATACTCAGCATCCAAGGCCCAGCAACTAGAACTGAAAGCAGTAAAACCATCAGCTTCGGAATAAAACTTAAGGTTTGCTCATTGATTGAAGTGGCCGCTTGAAACATGCCGACGACCAAGCCAATCGCCAATGCCGAAAGCAACATTGGGGCGGCAATCATCGCGATTAGATAAAGCGCCTGCTGCGATATATCAATGATCGTGTCAGGGGTCACTTCAAACCCCAACCAGAAAACTAGAGGCCAAGGTGCCCATGATTAACGCCCAGCCATCGACCAACACAAACAGCATCAGTTTAAACGGCAGCGAGATGATCATAGGTGACAGCATCATCATTCCCATCGACATCAAGACGCTCGCCACAACTAGGTCAATAATGACAAAGGGAATGAAAATCAAAAAGCCGATCTGAAAAGCAGTCTTTAACTCGCTGGTGACGAAGGCTGGCATCAATAGTGACAGTGGCGTTTGCTCAGGAGACTCGATTTCCACGACACCAGCAATGTCGGCGAACATTCGAATATCAGTTTCTCGCGTCTGCGCCAACATAAAAGTTTTGAATGGCTCGGTTGCAATGCTGAGCGCATCCATGGTTGAGATCGAGCCATCCAAGTAAGGTTGAATCGCGACTTGATTAACTTGATCCAGCACCGGCGACATCACAAACAGCGTGAGGAAAAGGGCCAAACCTAAAATGATCTGATTTGAGGGCGTTTGTGCGGTGCCAAGCGCCTGCCGTAAAATCGACAAGACGATAATAATCCGGGTGAAGGAAGTCATCATTAGCAAGATGGCTGGCAGCACCGTCAGCACCGTCATCAGCGCCAGAATTTCGAGGGTAACGCTATAAGTTTGGCCGTCTGCCTCCCCACCATTGACCGAGATCGCTGGAATGCCCATCGATTGCGCTTGCGCCTCGGGAATCAACCCCAACAAAAGCAAGCCGACTAAAATTTTCACGACGAGCTCCGCTCGGTCATTAAGCGATTTATTCGATCCGCAAACGAAGCCGTCACTGAATTTTCGGCAGCCACCTCCAAAGGCTCAGACAAGCTATGTAGCTTTGATATTCGGCCCGGAGTCAGCCCCAGTAATATCTGTTCTTCACCAATTTGCACCAACACGATTCGATCGCGAGTGCCCATTGGCAACGCAGCAACAATTCGAATCAAACCATTGTTATTCTGATGCGCCAGATTTGATTTTTTGAGCAGCCAACCTACCGCAAAAATCGTGATCACCACCAGAGTCAATCCGCCCGTTAGTTTCAGCAGATAAGTTGCCGAAGCCGGCACCAAGGCCGTGTTCTCATCGCCTTTCAGATCCGCTAGCAGCGGCTGCGACAGAAAAAGCGTTGCCAGTAGAAGCCAGCGCATTAGCGGAGATTCTTAATCCGGTCAGCCGGACTGATAACGTCGGTTAATCGAATTCCGAATTTATCGTTAACCACCACCACTTCACCGTGCGCAACCAACGTGCCGTTGACCAATACATCCATCGCTTCGCCCGCGAGCCGATCGAGTTCGATCACCGACCCTTGATTGAGTTGCAGTAAGTTTCGAATGCTAAGCTGAGTGCGCCCTATCTCCATGGCAACGGTCACTGGAATATCAAGAATGACATCCAACTTAACGTCACCAACATCGGCTGACGAGAGGTCATTTAGTGGCGCTGCCACCACCTGTTGTGCTTGTTCGGTTGCGATTTGATTAGCGCCAGTTTGTGCGCCTGCAGAATCGACTGGATCGACAGGATCGGCGTCAGCGGCCGAATCTCCGCCCTGTTCCTGCATCGCGGCGGCCCAATCATCGGCCATCGCATCCTGGTCTACTGAATCATCTGTGTCGGTACTCATCATCTACTCCTATCGCTTATCTGGTTGCCTGAATGCGTTTTTAATATCGGATTGCTCGGGGTCATATATTTCCATAATGTCCTCCACCTTAATTGCGGTTTTGCCGTGATGCTCACCAAACTTACCCCGAAGGATCGGAATATCTTCAGCCAACATCAGCACTTGTTCCGGCATCTCGATCGGAATGATGTCGCCGGCTTTAAAATTGACCAGATCAGAAACCGACATCTTTTTTTCTAGAAACAGCGCCTGCATATTGACTTTGGCATGCATCAATTCTTCCTTAAGCAATATTGCCCAACGATCATCGGTGTCGCCTTGGTCGCTTTGCACACCCGCGTCTAGCATGGTTCGAATCGGTTCGATCATCGAATAGGGGTAAACCACATGAAGGTCGCCACCACCGCCATCCAGTTCGATTTGAAATTTAGAAACCACGATCACTTCCGAGGGGCTTACTATGTTTGCCATGTGCGGGTTTACTTCGTGCGCATGCAAAGTGAAGCCAACTTCCAACACCGGAGCCCAAGCTTTAGTGAGGTCTTCAAAACACAGCTCCACCACTTTTTCGATGACTCTGAGTTCGGTATGGGTGAATTCGCGACCTTCAATCTTGGCGTGAATGCTGCCATCACCACCAAAAAAATTGTCAACCAGAATGAACACAAGCTTGGGGTTTAGCATGATCAGGCCGGTTCCCTTTAGGGGTTCCATTCTGATCAGGTTCATACTGGTGGGCACATATAGCGTTTGCAGATATTCAGAAAATTTGATCATCTGAATGCCGCCAAGCGAGATCTCTGGGGATTTGCGCAATAGGTTGAAAAAAGTAACCCGGAAATAACGAGCAAAGCGCTCATTGATCATTTCCAGAGTTGGCAACCGTCCACGAACAATGCGTTCCTGATTATTAAAGTCAAAGGTGCGCGTTTCACCATCAGGTACATCGGCCTCTTCTGCGGTATCGATGTCTCCACCGGTGACGCCACCTAATAGGGCGTCGACTTCATCTTGGCTAAGAATGTCGCTGCTCAAAACATTCTCCTATTGCATTACGAAGTTGGTGAAAAACAGGTTATACACTTCGCCACCCGAACCATGTTTGTCTATCACTGCTTGAACCGTTTCGAGCGCCGCTTGTTGCAACCGCTCTTTACCTTCCACAGTGCGTAAATCGGCAGAACTTTGCTGCCCAAATAGGACCAGTAAATCGTTTTTAATGAGGGGTTTGTGTTTTTCTAGATCCTCGGCCACGTCATCGTTAAAGGTCAACATCTGGATAGATACCTGCAAGAATCCAACCGGATCTTCAGGTGCGAGGTTTACCGTAAAAGGAGGTTTCAGGTCGACATAACTGGGGTCATCGCGCACCACCTCTGCCACTTCTTCAGCGCCTTCTGGGCCGGCATCGCCACCAGAACCAACAATCATCAGGGTTCCGCCGATCGAACCACCCACCAGCACTAACACGCCGCAGATGATTAAAATTAGTTTGAGTTTACTTCCACCCGCAGCCTCAGCGGATTCGTCACCTTTCTTATCTTCACCCGACTTTTCATCGCTCTTCTTTTCGTCTGCCATTTCATAGCCCTTGTAATTTGCCTGTTCATGTAGCACAGCAATTCCTGTGCCAATAAACTAAACACTTATTATTCAATGACTTAAAATACAAGTTGAGCAGAGAGACAGTTTTTTGACGGACTGATTGAGGGTTAGAGACAATAACTTGTCGGCAAACTCAAG
>CBDTWQ010000072.1:0-8037 GCA_965364115.1 uncultured Gammaproteobacteria bacterium
CCGGCAGTGCTGCCAATCACCGCGGCGCCCAGGCGTTCGGCAATTTCGGTAATTGACTCGAAAGCCAGCGCGGCGCCACCGCCAACGCAAATCATCGGTTGCCGGGCGCTTCGCAGCAAATCGCAGGCGCGTTCAATTTTTTTCGCAGTTGGGGCCGGTCGTCGAGGCAAGGCTTCCGCGATCCATTGACCTTTAACCGTCATTTCGAGAATGTCGATCGGAATCGCAATATGTACCGGGCGAGGCCGTTCGCTGGCAAATATTGAGAAGGCTCTGGTGATTAAACCGGGCACCTCATCGGCTGACATCGCGGTGGCTGAAAACGCGGTTAAAGGCGCGGTAGTGTCAGTCAGGCAAGAAACCTCGTGCAGGCAACCCCAACCTTTGCCTAGGCTGTAGCTCGGCGCATCGCTCGATAGCAACAGCAGCGGAATGCTGTCGGCATAGGCTTGACCGATGGCGGTGAGGGCATTGGTTACCCCAGGCCCTGAAATGACGAGCGCTACACCTGGTTTGCCAGAGGCACGGGCATATCCGTCGGCCATGAACCCGGCCCCTTGTTCATTGCGGGCCCGCACGTGGTGAATCTTGCTGCGATTGAGGCCTCGACAAAATTCTAGCGTGTGCACGCCGGGAATGCCGAAAAGGGTGTCGACGCCATATTGTTCTAGTAACTCGATCGTCGCTTCACCTACATTGAGGTTACTCATAGATTGACCCTTCTAAATTGATCCTTGGCTTCAAGGTGAAACTTAAAGCTTTTTTAAACAACTGAGATAGTTCGACTCGTCAGGCGGGCGCTGATCACGTTCGGCCTGCCATAATGCTTCCCCGAGGCATTCCATCATCGCATGTTCAGCCTGGTGTTGACCGTGCTTAAGGACGATTGTTTGATGGATCGCTTTGACCCCCGGTGGCCTATCGGCGCTGGCCTGCTCACGCAATGCGATATGCATGCCCATATGTAAAAAAGGATTGGTTTGGCCGCCTTCAGGTAGATATTCGCGCTGTCCTATTTCATCAGCCGCATCGAATTGCGAATGATATTCCGGGTGCAGTTCAATCACTTCGGCAATCATTGCTTCCATCGGTTCTAACCAGTCGCGGCGATGCATCTTTTGCCAGACTTTGAGATAGGTTTGGCGAACTTCGTCTCTAGTTTGAAACAACAATAATCTCCTCTTAATCGACTAATTTGTGTTTGAATTCGCAGAGATCTTCGATCAAACAACTACCGCAGCGAGGCCTGCGCGCAATACAGGTGTAACGCCCGTGCAAAATCAGCCAATGATGCGCGTCCAACTTAAATTCGTCTTTGACAAACTTGAGCAACTTCTTCTCGACCACCAACACGTCTTTACCTGGCGCGATGCCGGTACGATTGGATACTCGAAATATGTGGGTGTCGACGGCAATCGTCGGATGACCAAACGCGACGTTTAGAATGACATTCGCGGTTTTTCGCCCTACGCCGGGCAAGGCTTCCAATGCGGCGCGGTCATCAGGAACTATTGAGCCGTGTTGTTGGGTTAAGATTTGGCAGGTCGCAATCATGTTTTTCGCTTTGGAATTGAACAGGCCAATGGTTTTGATATATTTTTTAATTCCGTTCTCACCCAGTTGCAACATTTGTTCTGGAGTGTTGGCAACGGGGTAAAGCTTTGCGGTGGCTTTATTCACGCTGATGTCGGTCGCTTGTGCGGATAGCAGCACTGCGATCAATAATTCAAAATTAGATTGATAGACAAGCTCGGTGCGTGGTTGATCAATGTTGGCCCGCAGACGCTCAAAAATCTGAGTGCGTTTTAAGCGATTCATGCCTGTTCGGGTGCAGCCAGATCTAGCGTTTGTCGCTTCGGTGATCGAAGATCAAGACAGTTTTTCGCTACGATCAACAACGCAAGCCCAAAGAATGCACCGGGCGGCAAGATGGCCAATAGAAAGCCGGGGTAGTTTTCGTTGAAGACGATGGTTAATGAACTAGCATGCTCGCCAAACATCAGCTCGGCTTGCGCAAACAGTGTGCCGAAACCGATGATTTCACGGATCACGCCGAGCAGGGTTAGCACCCCCAGAAAACCGAGCCCCATCATTAAACCATCGAAAGCGGCCGGACCCACCGGGTTCTTGGACGCAAAACCTTCAGCACGACCGATAATCGCACAATTAGTCACGATTAACGGAATGAAGATTCCCAGAATCAGGTAAAGGTCGTAGAACATTGCTTTCATCGTGAGTTCGATGATGGTGACTACCGAGGCGATAATCAGCACGAACACCGGCAGTCGAACTTCTTTACGCACGAAATCGCGAATCAGGGAGACGATAGTGTTCGATAAAACTAGGGTGATCAGCGTGGCGATACCCAGACCAATTCCATTGACCACCGTACTCGTTACCGCCAACAGCGGGCATAAGCCGAGCAATTGCACCAAGGCAACGTTATTGACCCACAAACCGTTACTCGCGATTTCGCGATTAATTTTCATTGCATGCCTTCATTGACATTGCTCATCGATATTCCTCATTGAAAACCTTCAGCGAAAATTTTGTCAGCGTTTTGCTGATAATAGCGCAGCGTATCTCGAGTCGCACTGACAACCGCTCGTGGCGTGATGGTGGCGCCGGTGAACTGATCAAATTCGCCACCATCACGTTTGACTTGCCAGCCATCCAATGAAGGGTTGAGCAAGGTTTTGCCGTTGAAGCGGGTTACCCAAGATGATTTTTTAATGTCGATCGCATCACCAAGCCCCGGCGTTTCGGCATGCTTAACGACTCTAACTCCTGCGATGCTGCCATCTACATAAACACCTATCAAGAGATGGATGCGGCCGCTATAGCCATCAAGTGCAATGCTGTTAAAGATGGCCGCTACCGGAGTCGTGCCGAGTTTTGCGCGATAGACAATCGAAGCCGAGTCGGTGCCGAGCAGAGTCGACGGCGGCACTTGCAAAATATCGCTCGGCAGGTCGTTGTCGAAGCGGTCAGCCGGCAATAGGGCTCTTAAATTCCGCAACAAGTGCTCACGCTCGTTGCCCACAATCGCGGTTCGCATGCGGTTGTCAGTAAAGGCAACCAAGCCCGTTCCAATCACTGCAAACAGCCACAGAAACAGACCTGACATTAGAATGTGTTTTTGTTTAGCGAGGTTCGCCATAAACGCGCGGCTGAGTGTAATAGTCGATTAAGGGCACGCAAAGATTGGCCAGCAACACGGCAAAACCAACACCATCAGGGTATCCACCCCAGACGCGAATGATATAAATCAGCAAACCAATCATGCCACCATAGATAATTCGCCCGATGTTGGTAGTGGACGCGGTGACGGGATCGGTCGCAATAAAGAATGCACCGATCAGCGCAGCGCCCGAGAGCAAATGAAATAGCGGTGAAGCGTAAACATTGGAATCAATCAAAAAAAACAAACTGGAAATCAGACCTACTGCGGCTAGCAATGACACCGGAATGTGCCATCGAATGGTGCCGGTGAATAGCAACCAGAAACCACCCAACAACCAGCCAAGTGCCACCCATTCCCATTCTTTGCCAGCGAATTGTCCAAACAGCGGTGACAGTCGAGTTTGATCAATTGGTATGCCTTGGCCAATCGCGGTTTTAAGGTGATCCATTGGGGTTGCTGCGGTGTAGGCATCCCATTGGTTGTTCTCTGCAAAACCAAAGGTGTAAGCCAAGGCATCGGCAAAGGTTAGCGGTTCCAGGTTGAGTGAAATCGGCAAATACCAAGTGGTCATTTCAAGTGGAAACGAAATCAGCAACACCACATAGCCGACCATAGCTGGATTAAACGGATTAAAGCCGAGGCCACCATAAAGGTGCTTGCCCGCGGTCATCATGAAGCCAACGCCAACCAAAACCAGCCACCAGGGTGAGTGCATTGGCAGGCAAAGGGCAAAAAGCCAGGCCGCTACCACTGCGCTGAGATCGGTCAAATGAGGTTGAACCGGACGTTGGCGGAGTTTTAAGATCAATCCTTCAAAACCCAACGCAAAGATGATCGCCAGTCCGATGTTGATGAGCACGCCAGGGCCAAACAACCAGGCATAAGTGAATGTGCCTGGCACTAAGGCAATAATGACTTGCAGCATCAAACGCTTGAGCGAAAGACTTGGCGAAATATGCGGTGACGAGACGATTACGCTAGTCACTTTTGCCCTCTTGGTTGGCGGCTTGTCGGGCTAGTTTACGTGCTTTGACGCGTTCGAGTGCGGCTTGCACCGGATCTGGGACTAGATCTTCTTGGTTCTCATCAGCCGCCGCGCGTTTCCGTTGCAGCGCCTCTCGTTTTAACCTACGTTTTTCTTCTTCCTGCTGTTTCTTCTTCAATAATCTCTGTTCACGGAATTCAAAGCGCAGACGCGCCCTGTCAGATTTGTACTTAGCTTGCTGAGCGCTTCGAACTTCACTCTTGGCGGCACGATAGTATTGAACCAATGGAATATGGCTGGGGCAAACGGCGGAGCAGCAGCCACACTCGATACAATCGAATAGATTGAATTCTTGGGCGCTATCGTAGGCTTTGGCCCTAGAGTGCCAGTAGAGCTGTTGCGGCAGCAGTTGCGCCGGGCAAACCTCAGTGCATTTGCCGCAGCGAATACATTCGTCGTGCGCACCGGGTGCCGGCGCGATAGTCTGCTGGCGCATGGCTAGAATGCAGTTGCTGGCTTTGACGATGGGTATTTGATCGCTACTCAGCGAGAAGCCCATCATTGGACCGCCCATAACTAGATGATTGTCAGGCTGAAGGGTGCCACCGGCCAAATCAATCAAGTGGCTGATCGGGGTGCCCAATCGAACCTCCCAGTTGCTCGGTTCGCGAATATTGTCACCGCTCAGGGTGACAATTCGAGAAATCAGCGGTTCCTGATCTTCTAATGCTCGAGTGATCGCGAGACAAGTGCCAACGTTATGGCAGAGCATGCCAATATCAAAAGACAATCCTCCGCGCGGAATTTGTTTGCCGGTGAGTACTTCAATCAACTGTTTTTCACCGCCCGACGGATAAATCGTTGGAACCAATACCACTTGAGTGTTGTTTAAGTTTTGGTTGGCTAGCGCTACTTTGACCAACGCATGAGCGTCGAGTTTGTTGTCTTCGATTGCGATCAATGTGGCTTTGGGCGATAGCATTTGTTGCAAGTAGCCAACGCCACGCGCCATTTCGGCGGCATAATTGCGCATCAACATGTCGTCACAGGTGATATAGGGTTCGCACTCAACCCCATTGATGATCAAAGTGTCGATTGGCTGCGCTTTGGCCCGCATTAACTTTGCCGAAGTTGGAAATGCAGCACCGCCGAGGCCAGCGATTCCTGCGCGTTGAACTACTTCGATCATTTCTTCCGCGGAAAATTGCTGTGGATCAACCGGTGGAAGTTCGTGCGCTTCGTCTTTGTCATCGAGTTCGATTACAATGCAGCTATCGCTAAGCCCTGAGGGGTGCGCAACGGGACGCTGTTCGATATGGCTGATGACGCCCGAGGACGGCGCGTGTAACGAGGCGCAAATAGACGATTCCGAAGATCCGATCAAATCGCCGCGCAAAACATGATCACCGACTTTGACCAGCGGTTTATTGTAATCACCGATATGCTGCTTCAGCGGCAGCACCAGCTGCGCTGGTAAACTAGCCTGGCGCAACGGTCGGCTCACTGATTCGGACTTGTGGCCCTTTAAGCGCATGCCGCCGTGAAATTTATGCATCGGTTTCATCTGCGCACCGGCTGCAGTTGGTCGAGCGGGTTGCTCCATTTCCAATCTTCGATGGTTTGTACTGTCGGCAACATTTCGATGCAATCCACCGGGCAAGGAGGCAGGCACAATTCACAACCGGTGCATTCATCAGCAATTACGGTATGCATCAGTTTGGCGGCGCCTAGGATCGCATCTACCGGGCAAGCTTGAATGCAAAGCGTGCATCCAATGCAGGTTTGCTCACCGATCAAGGCGACTAGCGGCACCTCGAGGTGCTCACCGTTTTCTTGGTTTAGTTCTAGTACTTCGGTGCCCAGTAAGTCAGCTAGTGCAACAATGGTTGATTGCCCACCGGGCGGGCATTGATTGATCGGTGCCGCGCCGTTGGCAATCGCTTCAGCATAGGGTCGGCAACCGGCGTAGCTGCATTGACCGCATTGCGTTTGCGGCAACATCGCATCGATTTGATCAACCACCGGGTTACCCTCAACCCTAAAGCGAATTGCGGCGTACCCCAGAATTAGGCCAAACAAACCAGCCATCAGGCTGATTGTCAAAATCGCGATTAACATCAGTAATTCGCCTCGTGGCCCTTACACCCGCACGAGTCCGCCGAGGCCCATGAACGCCAGCGACATCAAGCCTGCGGTGACTAGGCCAATTGCAGAACCGCGGAACGGGCCGGGCACATCGGCCACGTTGACTCGTTCGCGCATCGCGGCAAACAGCACCAGCACCAACGAAAAGCCTAGGGCCGCGCCGAAGCCATAGATAATTGATTCAAGGAAGCTGTTTTGCTCCTGCACGTTGATTAAGGCGACTCCTAGCACGGCGCAATTGGTGGTGATCAGTGGCAGGAATATGCCGAGCACGTTGTAAAGCAGTGGGCTGGTTTTGTGCACCACGAGTTCGGTGAAGTTGACGACCGCGGCAATAGCAATGATGAAAGCAATGGTGCGCAGATATTCGAGGCCTAGCGGGGCTAGAACCCAACTGTTAATGACATAGCTCAAGACCGCTGACAAAGTCAGCACAAAAGTAGTCGCCGCGCTCATTCCGATCGCGGTTTCGACCTTGCGGGAAACGCCCATAAATGGGCATAACCCCAAGAATTTGACGAGCACGATGTTATTCACAAACACGGTGCCGATAAGCAGTAGTAAAACCTCAGACATATTGGCGATTATACGACTTGCACTGATTGAAAAATACTGATTTTCCTTAGGGTTTTATTAGTTCTGCTGATAGTGCAATGTATCGCGAGATAAGGCATGTTTACAAACGCAATCAACTTTTCAGACTTGAGGTCTTCAGCAAACCGCGCTGTTAGGTGAAGTTGCTGGCCGAGCGGCTCAGTTGACGAACTCTCCCGGGTCAAGCGCTTGAGTCCGCTCGATGAAAGTGTCAATGCTCAAAGTCTTGTCAAAATGCCATTGAGTGGAGCTCAATGATTTTTGATAATCCGCGCTGAGACTGAAGTCTTGCAACATTGCCTGTAACTGGGCGGACTGCAAGATCGATGGAAAAGAAATTGGGCTGCTAATCAACAGCGCGAGTAAAATGCTTCGGCGTTGTTTTAGATGCGAGATGTGAATCAAATACAGGGCGATCGCCGCAGGGATTAATGCCAGATGCCACGCAAAGTAAAACAGCGTCGTTGGCCAGCTAGCGGAAGCCACATAGCTCAGGTATTCGGCGAGTGCGGTGCACAGTTGATAGAGCAGGTAGACCCCGCAGACTGAGATGATCAATTGCTTCAGTTCCCAGCGGTTAACCAACAACCGCTCGACCACCGCTAGCGCTAAAACGAAGCCGCCAAGGGTGAGAACCGTCTCGCGCATCACATGCTGCCAAACTTCGTTCCATTTGAAGACGGTGTATGAGTTGGAGTAAAACTCAAGCCCACCCCAAAGAAGGCAAAAGCTAGCGATCAAAAACACCCAACCGATATGACCGAACAGGTGTCGTGCATTGCCATTGCCGGCCAGCGCTCGTGTTTCATCGACTGGGTGACGGCGTGCCAAAAGCCGCGCTTGAACCCGACCAATCTCAATTTGAATCGGTAATTCGCTAGTCACCAAGGCGTTGAATGATGATCTGTCAATTCGAGTCGGGTTAATCTCGGCGAGATTAACGAACTCGGTTGAATCATCGCCGTAGCGAATGATTTTGAGGTGATGCGGCTCAACTGTCGCATCGGAAAGAATAATGTCGTTATCAAAAGCGCGACCGATGGTAGTGACTTCCTGGTCGATCGCATGGTACCGATGCAACCCACGCGTGCTCAATTCGAGCATTAGGGTTTCCATTCGGTTTTCTCCA
>CBDTWQ010000073.1:0-8027 GCA_965364115.1 uncultured Gammaproteobacteria bacterium
GCAGCTTCTATGCGCTCGCTCAAGAAGCTCTTAACCTCGTCAACCACATTATTATAGCGGGGTTCCTGTTGCATCGTGTCAGGTGAGCCCTGCATATGCATCAAACAAACAGGCACTCCTAGTTCGGCCGCGACTTCCAGAGAATGATTCAACCGCAAAGCCCAAATACTATTGATTAAGTTTGCCCCGGCCTCGACCGCAGCTCGCATTACTTCGGGTTTATTGGTGTCGATCGAAATTGGCAAGTTGGATATCTCACGCACTGCCTTGATTAACGGCACCGTGCGTCGAATCTCTTCAACCGAGTCGACCGGCTGGGAGCCAGGTCGGCTTGATTCGCCCCCAATGTCGAGAAGGTGCGCGCCCTGATCGATCAATTCGCGAGCGTGGCAAAATGCGGTATCTAGGCGATCAAACCGACCGCCATCGGAGAATGAATCGGGGGTTGTGTTAATCACGCCCATTACCTGCAATTTTGCAGAAATTTGCAGGGGTTTCATCGACTGATCAAAGATCGGTTGCTGATCAGCCTATTCGCTAGTGCAGTTTCGCGGGATCCAGATCCGGTTCTATATCAGCCTTAGCATCGGCACTGTCATCGGCACTAGCATCAGCACTGACATTACCTTCCGCTTGGCCGCCACCGGCAGGCTTACTGCCCGACTCATCATTACCCCAATCGTCAGGCGGGCCAGGCATTCGACCTTCCATGATCGTATCGATTTGACGGGCATCAATGGTTTCATATTTCATCAATGCATCGGCCATCAAGTGCAATTTATCTTCATTCTCTTTAAGGATTCCAACCGAACGTTGATAATTTCGGTCGATGATGGTGCGGATTTCGGAATCAATCGCTTGCGCAGTCTCATCTGATACGATTTTTTGTTTGCCGTAGGATTTGCCCAGAAAGACTTCACCTTCTTCTTCGCTATAGGTCAAGGGTCCCATACGATCTGAAAGCCCCCACTGCGTGACCATGCTGCGCGCAATTCCAGTGGCGCGTTCGATATCGTTTGAAGCGCCCGTGGTAACCGCGTCCGCACCAAAAATCTGCTGCTCGGCGATTCGGCCGCCAAACAAACTAGACAACTGGCTTTCCAAATGTCGCTTGCTGTAACTGTAGCGGTCTTCTTCAGGCAGAAACATAGTGACACCGAGCGCGCGACCGCGTGGAATAATGCTGACCTTATAGACGGGATCGTGCTCAGGCACCAATCGACCCACAATCGCGTGCCCCGCTTCATGGTAGGCGGTTAATTTTTTCTCTTCGTCTTTCATGATCAGTGACCGGCGCTCGGCACCCATCATGATTTTGTCTTTAGCACGCTCAAATTCACCCATGGTGACCAATTTCTTGTTGGCCCGCGCCGCAAACAACGCCGCCTCATTAACTAGGTTGGCCAAATCAGCGCCCGAAAACCCAGGTGTTCCGCGCGCGATAACCATCGCGTCAACGTTCTCAGAAGTGGGCACCTTGCGCATGTGCACCTTCAAAATTTGTGAACGGCCGCGCACATCGGGCAGCGGCACCACCACTTGTCGATCAAATCGGCCGGGGCGCAACAAAGCTGGATCGAGCACATCTGGACGGTTGGTGGCGGCAATTACAATGACACCCTCATTGCCTTCAAAACCATCCATTTCAACTAGCAGCTGGTTCAAAGTTTGCTCGCGCTCATCATGACCTCCGCCAAGCCCCGCTCCACGATGGCGGCCGACCGCGTCAATTTCGTCGATGAAAATGATGCAGGGAGAATGTTTCTTCGCTTGTTCGAACATGTCGCGAACCCGCGAGGCGCCCACACCGACGAACATCTCGACAAAGTCGGAACCCGATATGGTGAAAAATGGCACTTTGGCTTCGCCCGCAATGGCCTTGGCTAACAAGGTTTTACCGGTGCCTGGAGACCCGACCATCAAGACCCCGCGAGGAATTTTGCCACCCAACTTCTGGAACTTTGATGGATCGCTAAGAAATTCAACCAGTTCGGCCACTTCTTCCTTCGCTTCTTCGATGCCGGCGACGTCATTAAAACTGATATTGATTTGATCTTCACCCAGCAATCGCGCTTTGCTCTTGCCAAACGACATTGCGCCACGACCACCACCACCGCCTTGCATCTGGCGCATAAAAAACACCCACAGGCCAATCAAGACGATGAACGGAAACCAACTGACAAACATATGGCCTAGCAGCGACGGTGTTTCAGGGGGTTTGCCAATGATTGATGCGCCGGCTTCCTCAAGATATCCAATCAGCGTGTTGTTATTGGTTTCAGGGCTATAAGTGGAGAAAGAAGCGCCTGTTCTGAGCTTACCCGTGATATTTCTTCCTTCGATCGTGACTTCCCCGATCTGCCCTTGTTTCACTTGGGTCAGGAAATCAGAATAGATCAAAGTTTGTGGTTTAGAGCTGCGATCACCGAAACTGTGGAAAACCGACAGTAGTACAACTGCGATAACGACCCACAAAACCAAATTTTTGACTACATCACTCACGTTTCTCTACCTGCTAGGCCTCGGTTGACCTGATTGTTGAAGCATATAAAACTCTATGCATAAGATACTAGCGTACTTTTTCTACTCAGACTTGCTTAAGACCACTGCAAACCGCATAAACTTCACTCGATCGGGCGCGAGAGGCATCAGGCTTACGAAACTTAACCACTTTAAAGGTCTGCCTAAAGCTGGTACTGAGTGCCTCGAATCCTTTTCCCTGAAACAATTTGATCACAAATACACCATTAGGTTTCAAAAAATCCTTCGCAAATAACAGCGCCAACTCGCATAAATAGGCTGCCTTGGGCTGATCGACACTTTCTACTCCACTTAAGTTGGGGGCCATATCGGATAAAACAAGATCCACCCGTTGATTTCCAACTGTCTCGAGCAGCCTATCCAGGGTTTCCTGCTCGGTGAAGTCGCCCTGTATTATATCGACGCTCGCAATCGCGCCTATCGGCAGCAGGTCGACCGCTATAACCCGACCCCGATCGCCCACTATCTTGACTGCAAACTCGCTCCAACTACCCGGCGCCGCGCCAAGGTCAACCACTAACTGACCGGGCTTAAGGATTCGATCTTTGTTCTGAATCTCAGACAGCTTAAAGACTGCCCTAGAGCGATACCCTTGCTCACGGGCTTTCTGCACATAAATGTCCTGATGATGCTCTTGCAGCCACCTTTTACTCGACTTCGAATGTGAACTATTCATCTATTAATTTAGCTCTAGGTTAAAAGCTGACATTGGTTGAAACTCAGATCGAAACCAAACCCAAAATTTCTCCAACAAACCTGGTCATATAAGGTTGCCGAGCTGTTGTTAGCTGTTAAGATTGCGCGCTTTGCTGACGGGCCCCATTATGATACTAACCAGCGGACAAATAAAACGTTTGCGCGCCGAAGGCCATCGACTCAAACTGAAACCGCTAGTGATGATCGGACAAAAAGGTTTAAGCGAAAGCCTGCACGCCGAAATCGAACAAACATTAGCTCACCACGAGTTGCTCAAATTGCGTATCCCCGCGTTTCCCAAGGCTGACAAAAAAGTATTCAATCAAGACCTCTGCAAACGGCACCGAGCGCAATTAGTTGAGTCGATTGGCAATGTCATCGTGATTTATCGCTGCAATACTGAGCGTGACCGCTATGCCAGCATTATCAACGCCTAGGTTTTCCAACGCGCTTTAGGCGATTGAACCCATCAGCGGCGTTTTCACCTGCTGGTTAGCTAGATTTTCGTTTAACAGCGCAGAGCGCTGAATTCAAATCTCAGCGGCCGAAATTATTCATAGCGAACCGCAATAATCTGATATTCCCGATTCCCGCCCGGCGCATCAACTACTGCTTCGTCGCCCTCTTCCTTGCCGATCAACGCCCGCGCTATCGGCGAACTGATCGCAATTCTGTTGTGCCGAATATCGGCTTCGATGTTGCCCACAATTTGATAAGCCACTTCGGCGTCGTTGCTCAGATCAATCAACTCAATGGTGCAGCCGAACACCACTCTCCCACTTGCCTTAATTTGAGTAATGTCGATTAGCTGGGCATTCGATAGCGCTGACTCAAGTGCCTTAACTCGCCCTTCAATAAAACTCTGCTCTTCACGTGCCGCATGATACTCCGCGTTTTCTTTGAGGTCGCCATGATCGCGAGCGACGGCGATTGCCTCGATCACCGCTGGACGCCTAACGCTCTTCAATTCTTTCAACTCTTCTTTCAAGCGGACGGCGCCCGCTGCAGTAATCGGTATCTGGTTCATTGATTCATCGCCTGGTGTAATGATTGCAGGCTGTTGACGCTCTCAACTTCACGATGAGCCATAGCCTGGATGGTGGCTCGCCCGCCTGCCAATGTAGTGGTGTAACAGACCGCATGCATGATTGCCTCACGCCTGATGGCGTAAGAATCGGCAATCGCCGAGCGACCTTCGGTGGTGTTAATAATAAGCGCAATTTCGTCGTTCTTGATCATATCAACCACGTGTGGCCGACCTTCTTTGACCTTATTCACGTTATCACATTCAATCCCACCTTCTCGAATCACTTTGGCGGTGCCCGCGGTGGCGACCAAATTAAACCCTTGGGCTTTCAACTCGCGCGCTATTTCTACTACCGCTGGCCTGTCTGGCTCACGCACGCTCAGAAAGGCAGTGCCCGGCATCGGAATTTTTGATCCCGAGGCAATCATCCCCTTGGCATAGGCTTCCGCGAAGGTTCGCCCGATCCCCATCACTTCGCCAGTCGACTTCATCTCAGGCCCGAGAATCGGGTCGACACCCTGAAACTTGGCGAACGGAAAAACAGATTCCTTAACCGAAACAAACCCAGGCACCACTTGCTCACCTACCGCTTGTTGTTTCAAGCTTTGCCCAACCATGCATCGCGCGGCCACTTTAGCCAGGGGCACGCCGGTTGCCTTTGAGACGAACGGCACGGTGCGAGAAGCTCTCGGATTAACTTCCAGAATGTAGATATCTTCGCCCTTAATCGCAAACTGGGTGTTCATCAAACCCACCACTTTCAGCGCTCGCGCTAATTCTCTAACCTGATCGCATAGCCGCTGTTGAATTTCTTTGCTCAGGGTGTAGGGGGGCAACGAGCAGGCGGAATCGCCTGAATGCACGCCGGCCTGCTCGATGTGTTCCATCAAACCGCCGATGAAAACGTCTGCACCATCACAAATGGCATCAACATCGACCTCTACTGCCTGGTCTAAAAAGCGGTCGAGCAAAACCGGCGCGTCGCGCGTTACATTGACCGCTTCGCGCATATAACGCGCTAAATCAGCTTGGTCATAAACAATTTCCATAGCACGCCCGCCGAGCACGTAAGACGGCCGAACCACTAGCGGAAAGCCCACTCGATCCGCCAGCTCCAGCGCTGAATCGACATCAAAGGCAATTTGATTCGGCGGTTGCAGCAAACCCAGTTGGATAATCATTTGCTGAAAACGTTCTCGGTCTTCGGCTAAATCGATTGAATCAGGGGTGGTGCCGATAATTGGCACCCCGGCTTGCTCAAGCGCATGCGCTAGGTTGAGCGGTGTTTGCCCACCGAATTGCACTATCACACCCTTAGGCTTCTCTATGTGAATGATTTCGAGCACGTCTTCGAAACTTAAGGATTCGAAATATAATCGATCTGAAGTGTCATAATCAGTCGACACTGTCTCAGGGTTGCAGTTAATCATGATGGTTTCATAGCCATCTTCGCGCATCGCCAATGCTGCATGGACGCAACAATAATCGAATTCGATTCCTTGGCCGATTCGATTCGGCCCACCGCCCAGCACCACAATTTTATCGCGATTGCTCGGCTGCGCCTCGCACTCCTCATCGTAGCTCGAATAGAGGTAGGCGGTGCTTGACCCAAATTCGGCCGCACAAGTATCCACACGCTTATACACCGGGCGGATATCAAAGCTGTGACGGCGAGCCGCAAACGCGGTTTCCTCACAGTCCAAAAGATGCGCCAGTCGCTTATCAGCAAAGCCCTTACGCTTTAGAGCCCTCAGTTCATCCGGATCAATCGAGTCAAGCTGACGGCCAAGCAAACCCGCCTCAAGCTGAACTAACTCTTCGATTTGCACCAAAAACCACGGATCAATTGCGGTGAGTTCAAAGATTTTCTGCAGGCTATAGCCAGAGCGGAACGCATCGGCGACGTACCAGATTCGCTTAGCACCTGGCAAACGGAGTTCCTTCCGATACAGGTCGTCGAGCTGCTCGGAATCTAAATTCCGATCAACCAGCTCATCTAGCCCATTCACTCCGGTTTCGAGCCCACGTAAAGCCTTCTGGAATGACTCTTGGAAATTACGGCCGATCGCCATGACCTCACCCACCGACTTCATTTGGGTTGACAGACGATCGTCGGCTTGGGGGAATTTTTCAAAGGTAAAACGCGGGATTTTGGTAACCACATAATCGATGCTCGGCTCAAAAGACGCCGGCGTGACGCCACCCGTAATATCGTTCTTGAGCTCATCTAGGGTGTAACCAATAGCCAGCTTTGCGGCCACCTTGGCAATCGGAAAACCGGTCGCCTTTGAGGCCAAAGCAGACGACCTCGAAACCCGCGGATTCATTTCGATAATGATCATTTCGCCATTTTCAGGGTTGATCGCAAACTGCACGTTCGAGCCGCCGGTTTCAACCCCAATTTTGCGCAGCACCGCGAGCGAGGCATTGCGCATGATTTGATATTCCTTATCGGTCAAAGTCTGAGCCGGTGCAACCGTAATCGAATCACCGGTATGCACACCCATTGGATCAAGGTTCTCAATTGAACAGATGATGATGCAATTGTCTTTCTTGTCTCGCACCACCTCCATTTCATATTCTTTCCAGCCCAACACAGAGACTTCGATCAGCACTTCCGTGGTGGGCGATAAATCCAGCCCACGACGAATGATATCCTCGAATTCTTCTCGGTTGTATGCAATTCCTCCACCGCTGCCGCCCATCGTAAATGACGGCCGAATAATGACCGGAAAGCCGATTTGCGACTGCCCCTGCCAGGCTTCTTCCAAACTGTGCGCAATGAAGGCCTTCGGCGTTTTCAAACCGATCTCGGCCATCGCCACCCGAAACAGATCACGATCTTCGGCCATGTCTATTGCGTCACGAGTCGCCCCGATCATTTCTACACCATGCCGCTCTAGAACGCCCTCGCGAACCAAATCGAGCGCACAGTTGAGAGCGGTCTGCCCGCCCATGGTTGGCAACAGCGCATCAGGACGTTCTATCTCAATGATTTTCTCAACCGTTTGCCAAGTGATCGGTTCGATGTAGATCGCATCCGCACTATTCGGGTCGGTCATGATGGTGGCTGGATTCGAGTTAATCAAAATGACTCGAACCCCTTCTTCTTTGAGTGCTTTACAAGCTTGGGCGCCGGCGTAATCAAACTCGCATGCCTGGCCAATGACGATAGGCCCAGCGCCGATAATCAACACTGATTTTAAATCCTGACGGCGAGGCATTAGTTAACTCCCTGAGATTTATATTGTTCAATCAATTGAATAAATCGATCAAACATTGGGGCTACATCATGCGGGCCTGGGCTGGCTTCCGGGTGACCCTGAAAACCGAATGCCGGCTTGTCAGTGCGCTCAACGGCCTGCAAGCTTTGATCAAACAATGATCGATGAGTGGCTTTCAAATTGTCCGGCAGGCTGGCTTCATCCACCGCAAAACCATGGTTTTGACTGGTGATCATCACTTCGCCAGTGGCCAGATCTTGCACCGGGTGGTTAGCCCCATGATGACCAAACTTCATCTTTAAGGTCTTCGCGCCACTCGCTAGCGCCAACAGCTGATGGCCGAGGCAGATGCCAAAAACAGGAATATTGGTTTGTAAAATGCTGGAAATCGCTTCAATCGCATAATCGCAAGGTTCAGGATCCCCCGGACCGTTAGACAGAAAAATGCCATCCGGCTGCATCGCCAAAACTTCACTCGCCGGTGTCTTCGCCGGCACCACGGTCACTCGAGCGCCTCGGTCAACCAGCATTCGCAAAAT